>NZ_DJDT01000003.1 GCF_002432345.1 Pedobacter sp. UBA5917 | reverse complement strand
GCCCCGCGGCATAGGAGCGAAAGAAAAACTTTACATTAATTTCCAAATGATAATCCGTACCAAAACTACGCCATAACCTGCCATTTCTGCTACATAAAAATCTGACATTTATACAAAAAAAGTCAGATTGTCAATTTGTCATGCCTAAAAAATTAATCAATCGATTAACTTTTGGTCACACGAAAATAATATTGACTTAACATTAAATTTACATCTGATTGTGGGATAAGCAGTTGACCAAAAACTGATTTTTTGATGACGTAGGCAATGTTTTTTGGCACAAGTGTTGACTTTTAGGCGAATATAGTCAGATATTAAAATAGTAAAAATTGACTATATTTTAATAACAAATAAATAATAAAAAAGATGAAAAAACTATTATTATCTTTAGTAGCAGTAGCAGGTTTAGTTTATGGTGCAAAAGCACAAACTGAAAAAGGAAATTTTATGTTAGGTGGTAATGTAGGTGTTAACTCTACAAAAGTTGATGGCGCTCCAAAAGCAGATTTCAACTTTAGCGTATTACCAAGTGTTGGATATTTTATCAGCAATAATTTTGCAATTGGTACTGGTGTTGGTTACGAATACGATAAAAAAGTAAGCAACAGAACACAAAACGGTGCATTTAAAGTTGCTCCTTTTGGTCGTTACTATGTTGGTTTATCAGATCAATTTAAATTCTTCGGACAATTATCTGTGCCTTTGGCTTTCGGTACTTTAAAAACTACTGATGCAAACGGAGATAACTCAGTTAAAACAGGTACTACCACCAAAATCGGTGTAGAAGTTGCTCCAGGTTTTGCTTTCTTCCCAACCAAAAAAATCGGTATCGAACTTTCGGTTAAAGGTTTAAGCTACGACAACTATAGCGTTAAATCTGAAGCAACAGGCGCTAAAGTTAAAAGCAATACTTTTGGCTTAAATGCTGATACTTTTGCACCAAGATTAGGTGTTCAGTTCTACTTTTAATTAAGTATCCGAAAGGAAAAAACTTAATAAATGACTTTTTTTCAAGGAGCGTCCCGGTTATAAATCGGGACGCTTTTTGTTTTATTTCTGCTCTCTGATGGCCTTAAATTCGGATCCATCTTTCCATTTCGGGAACGAATCTTCGTTACTGATGCGGTAACCCATATCAAAAAGCATACGCACATCTTCTACGATACCCGATAAATCCCAGGTTTTGGCATCAAAATTATCCTGCGGCGAATGGTAACGAAATTTGGTAAAATCGGCCACCTGTTTCAATCCCCATGCTCTTCCATTTTTAATATTATCTACACCCGAGCCGGTAAATAAGGATGGAACACCCACTTTTGCCAGGTTAAAATGATCAGAGCGGTAATATAAACCTGATGATGGAACGGGATCCGGCACAATTACCCTACCCTGCTTTTTGGCAGATTCGGCTGCATAATCTTCCAGTTCAGACTGGCCAAAACCGTATACTACAATATCTTTTGTTTTACCGGCAATACCCATCATATCCATGTTAATATTGGCTACAGTTTTTGTTAAAGGAAAAACAGGGTGTTTGGCGTAAAACTCAGAGCCCAGCAAACCTTGCTCTTCTGCTGTATAGGAAATAAATAAAATGGTGCGGCCGGGCGCTTTTGGCAGCTTTTTAAATGCTGAGGCAATTTCGAACAAAGCGGCAACACCCGTGGCATTATCAACAGCACCATTGTAGATCGAATCGCCCTGTATTTTCTCACCCACACCTAAATGATCCCAATGGGCCGAATAAATAATGGCTTCATCTTTACGTTTATCGCCGGTTATTTTAGCCAGCACATTATAGGTAACCGATTTTTTGATCGTATTTTTAACCTTTAATGAAGTGGTAATATTCAAATCAACCGCTTTAAAACCTTTTTTACGGGCACTCAATGCCAGTTGATCGAAAGATTTTCCATCCATTGCAAATAGATCTTTGGCTTTGTCCAAAGTAATCCACCCCTCAACCACTGCCCTGTTCATACCATTGTCTTCGCTCTGAAGTGTAAGTTTCGATTTCGACCAACCACTGCGCACAACCGTCCATGGGTAAGCTGCAGGTTCGGTATCATGCACAATAATAATCCCTGTAGCACCCTGCCTTGCTGCTTCTTCAAACTTATAGGTCCAGCGGCCATAATAAGTCATATTTTTTCCTTTAAACAAGGTAGAATCGGCAAAACCGGGATCGTTGATCAATACCACAACCGTTTTTCCTTTAACATCCAGATTGGCATAATCGTTCCAGCCATATTCGGGTGCCACAATACCATAACCTGCAAAAACCAAAGGCGAATTGCTGATACTTACTTCATTTTGAACCCTTCTGGTACCTGCCACAAAATCGGTTAAATAGTTTAAGGTTAGCGAAGCGGTTTTCCCTTTCAGTACCATTTTATCTTCAGGAACCGATTTAATCTCGACCATAGGCACTTCCTGAAAAAAACTATTTCCATTACCAGGTTCTAAACCCAATTTTTCGAACTGGGCTTTTAAGTAATTTATGGTTTTGGTTTCGCCATTTGTAAAGGGTTTTCGTCCTTCAAGGCTATCAGCTGCAATAACCGATAGATATTGCGTTAAACTCGAATCGTTAATGGCTTTAATCGCTAAAGAATCGGCACCGGTATCCGTACTTTTGGCACCTTGTTTACAGGAGCTGAAGAAAAGCAGCGCGCAACTGGAAAATAGTATGATTTTTTTCATTTATTATGGATTGGTTTAAATAATGGATCGTATTAGCTGAAAAATACAAAGAAAATGATAAATTATTATAGATAATTACAAAACGAACCCTCATCTCGACCGGAACGCAGTGAATTGGAGAGATCTATCTCGAGGCATATTTCCCGCTGATCACACGGATTTACGCAGAAATATTTCCATACAACCAATCTCTGCGTATCTAAATAGATCAGGAAATTACAGTTTCTTTTTAATTAGCTTAAATTTCTTTAACTGCTGACCGTTTTTAACAATAACGCCTATATACACACCTGTAGATAATGCACTAAGCGCAAACCTATTAGAACTGGTGGCTTTTTCTTCAAAAACTTTTTGACCTAAAATATTAAAGATCGACAAGCTATAATCTTCAAACGAGCCACTCAATACGGTTAAATAATCGCTCACCGGGTTTGGATAGAAAGAGAACTGATCTGCCTTGAGGAACACCACTGAAACCAAGTCGCTGTGCACCTGTCCGTTAGCCGTTTCGAAGGTTACGCGGTAAAACTGGATACCCTCTTTTGGTTTATCATCAAAAATGAAATAATCTAACTGATTTGTAACCGGTTTAGTCTGTTGTAAAACACTAAAGGTATTTACGCCTGTCTGTTTTTCCCAGACGATATTTTTCAAGTCTAAAGTGCTACCGATACTTAAATCTACCCTTACCTTATCATCATCGGCCAATGAAGCAAATAAACTCCTTACATAACAGGAAACGCCCTGTTGGGTATAATCGATGGTATAACTTTTTAAACCCGTAAAATCTACTCCATTGGCTGCCACAGCAAAATATTTACCGGTAATTTTACTGATATCGATTTTGGCAAGGGTATCGGCAAGGGTTAATACCGGCGTAAGCACATTATTTACAATGTTATAAAGTGTATAATCTTTGGCCCCTGGTTGAGGGTTCCAGCTCAGCACAACACCATCTGTACATACATAACCAACTTTCATCGTTCTGGGGCTCGAAATCACAAACGACTGGCTCAGTACCGTATTACCGGCAACTTCCATTTTAATGATGGCTTTTGAAAACCGATTAGGTGCAGTCCATTTATAAAAACCTTTAGCAAGATCAACATTCTGGGCGATAGGTTCCCATGTTGTTCCGCCATTATAGCTCACCGATAAATTTCCGTTGTTAGCGGCATAAGTATTCTCCCAACGGATGTAATTATCCTCATCAGCAAAAAAATACCCATTTTGATCGGGAGTGATAAATGAAAAGGTATTTTTAAGCGTATAATGATATGCCAGTGCAAAAGCCTGGTCGTTTCCCTGTGAAATGCGGTTACCTTTAACATGAATATGGTAAGTCCCTGCAGCAGGATTATCGAGTGTAACCTGTTGAACCGTGTTAATCTGATCAGCTTTACGTACGGCCGGTTTGGAAAGCGAATCTAAATTGGGATAATTACTTAACACCCACGGAAGCGTCAAATTTCCGGAGGGATTTTCGAGACTTAAATCCAATCCATTTACCAAACTCTGGGCAGCATTTACCGTTGCCGGCGGATCGTTCCAGGTAATGGTAAGTTTCAGTCCAGCCGCATTGGCCGGAATGGTTAAAGGCACAACCATATCCTGATTTTTTGCAACACGATAAATCGAAACCCGGTTTTCATCCAGCGTTTTTAAAGCCTGTGTTATATTTAGTTTACCATAACCATACAGAAAATCAACCTCAGGTGTACCTAAATCATCGGCGGAATTAATTAAAGTGGCACGGATAAGCGCTGATGATGGTGATTTTTTATATTTCTGTAGATAAAACTGTTCCAGCAAAGCGATCGATCCACTTGTAATGGCCGCAGAACCCGAAGTTCCATCTTCACCCAGGGCCACAAGCTCCGGTTTTACCCGCCCGTCGTAGGCAGGGCCTTTGCTGCTCAGGTTTTCGGAAACATTTTCCCTGTTAATCCCCCCTATTACCAATAAGTTTTTTGCCTGTTTAAAATTGCCTGTTAAATTCGCCCTGGCAGTCATTCCCTGATAAAACCCAACAGATGGTGTTGATGTACCTTTATTTCCGGCAGAAAAAACATGGATAAGTGTATCGGTTTCAAAAATCTGTTTGTCGTAAGCAGCGGCCTCTATCCCATAATCGTTATCGATATCGGTACCATACGAATGGTTCTGGATCCTGATCTGTAACCGGGCTAAATCACTGGCCAGATCGGGCATCAGGTTATCAAAATCAGAATAAGCCAGTTTAGCTTTCGGGGCAGCGCCCAGGCCCCTGATAAACGAATTGCCACTGCCTAATGCCAGGGTACCCATAGTAGTGGCATGACTGGTTGGCGTACCACCTATAACTGCTCTAGGGATTGTTTTCCCCAGGAGGTCGAGGTCGTTCTGATCGTACATCTTTTCTTTGAAGGATAGATTTATCCCTGTACCATCGATGCCTGGAAACAGCGTATGCGCATTGGAAATCTGGTTTAAACCCAGATCGAGGCCATTTATAACCAATTCTTCTTTAGCTACAGGTAAAACATCAGCATATAAAATGTCATCTTGCTCCAATAACAGCATTAAATCATCGGCCAAAATAGAAACGGTATAAATGTTATTCACTTTATCTACTGATCTGACAAGCAATTCCCTGGTAAGATCGGGCTGTTCGGTAATCTTTTTAAAAGCCAACCGAACCAGAATAGCATCACTCTTTTTACCTGTTTTATTTAGCACTTTCAACAGGCGATCGCTTACCTTCCACAATCCGTTGGCCTGTTCCTGATTTATTACGCTGCTGGAAAGATTTGAGAGGGCTGATTTTTGTACGATAAAGTAATCTCCCGCAAGCCTTTTTTTAGGATTTAACAACCTGATTTCTGTTGCATTTAGTACATGGTTAAACCTGACCAAAACAGATTGATCGCTTGTAATTTTCGAAAAACCCGGGTTTTTAGAAATATATTTTTCAAATTTTTTTTCTATTCCCTCAGGTTGTATCTGTGCGTTTAAACTGAATACAGACAGACAAAAACATATAACTAAAAATACAGTATTGACTTTCAAATATTATTTTATTATAAAATTTTGATTACATCGATTATCTTCCCTAAATTAGGATTTATTAGGTAATCCACAAACATTATTAACTAACTTATTCATTTAAAACAAAATCAAACCTAAACAAGATGAAAACATCCAAATTTTTATCGATTGCTACCGCATGTCTTTTATTCACAACTCTATACTCATGTAAGAGTAATAATACAGAGAATGCAGTAGAAAACAAAACTGATATTTCAGCAGAAAAATTATCACAGATCAAATCATTAGGCTTTAGTACAGATAATATCCGTAAGATCGACGAAGGATATCTGGTAGAAGGCGATATACTTTTAACAGACGATAATTTAACTGAACCTTCTACTGGTGCAAATTTAAATATTGCCGAAACCGAGCAGTACCGCACCACAAACGTTGTGAAATCGTTACCACGTGTAGTTACCGTATCAGTAACCAATTTACCACAGGTGTACAGTGATGCAGTAAACACCATGATTTCGAGATACAACTCACTGGGTTTACGCCTTACTTTTCAAAGGGCAAGTGCAGGTGCAAAAGGAAATATAGACATTGTTGGCTTTAACGAAGGTCCGAGCGGTGGCTTTATTACTTTAGGCTCTTCGGGCTTCCCTACGTCATCGGGCGCACCTTTTAACCAGGTAAGAATGAACACTAACCCTGCAGCTTACGGTACAAATCCTAATTTATTGTACCTGGCTTCAGTTCTTCAGCATGAGGTTGGCCATTGCATCGGTTTCCGTCATACCGATTATATGAACCGTGCTTTCAGTTGTGGTTCTAGCGGTGCAGGAAACGAAGGTCAATCGAACGTTGGCGCAGTAAGGATCCCAGGAACACCTTCTGCTCCTGATGCTGCTTCATTTATGTTGGCTTGCTCGAATGGTGGCAACCGCACTTTCAATGCAAACGATGTAATTGCAGTAAATTACCTGTATAAATAAGATCAAAACACCCAAGGATTACCTAAAAACCTAAGATCAAGGCCTCTCGATGTAAAAATCGGGAGGCTTTTTTGTTGGAGTATTCTAGGTATTTTTTTTGCCACGGATGCACGGATTGGCACAGAATTTTTATATCCAATCTACCCAAAACGAGGTTTTCCGTGTTAATCTGTGTCTCCGTGGCTGATTAATCTTTTTTGCCACGGATGCACGGATTGGCACGGAGTTTTTATATCCAAACTACCCAAAACGAGGTTTTTTCTGTGTTAATCTGTGTCTCTGTGGCTGATTAATCTTTTTTGCTACGGATGCTCAGATTGACACAGAGTTTTTATATCAAATCTACCCAAAACGAGGTTTTTTCCGTGTTAATCCGTGTCTCCGTGGCTGATTAATCTTTTTTGCTACGGATGCACGGATTGGCACAGCGTTATTTGTATATAAAAAATGGCCTATGTTTCCATAGGCCAATAATTTAATTTAAAATGGTTAGTGGAGACACGAACCACGGAGTTCGTTATATACCTACTTCCCGTTTTGCTCAATATCCCTGTCCATTTCAACCAGGTCTACATCGCTCGGTGTAGTGAAATCGCCGATCAGGTATTTATTAAAATGATCAGCCAGTTTCCAGAACGCGTATTCTGTCATGTCTCCAAATGCATGGCGCTGCCCAGGGATAATCAGGAAATCGAATCGTTTACCGGCTTTCATCAAGGCATTTGCCACGCGGATAGAGTTTGCCGGATGTACATTATTATCCACATCACCATGCATCAATAATAAATGTCCTTTAAGGTTTTTCGCCAGATCAGGATTTTTATCAATGCTATATTTAAATGAAGTATCGCCTTTTAACGAAATGATTTCTTTCACACCATGGTGTTTCTCGCTCCACCAACGGTTATAAATACTATTGTCGTGGTTTCCGGCATTCGAAACTGCAGCTTTAAAAAAGTCAGGATACACCAACATGGCTGCTGTTGACATAAAACCACCACCCGAGTGGCCCGTAATACCCACTTTCGATTCGTCGATATAAGCATATTTTGAGGCCAGTTGCTCAATAGCTGTTTTTTTATCGGCCAAACCATAATCGCGCAGGTTGCCGTAACCATAAGTATGGTACCATTTAGAACGCGAAGGGTTACCACCGCGGTTACCAACCGTAATTACGATATAGCCAAATTGTGCCAAACGCTCGGTACGGTCCATGCTTTTGCTGAACGCTTTGTTTACCGCTTCGGTTTGCGGACCTGGATATACATATTCGATAATCGGATATTTTTTGTTCGGATCGAAATCGAAAGGTTTATACATTACACCATATAAATCGGTAATGCCATCATCAGCTTTCACTTTAAACGGCTCCGGGAATTTGTACCCAGCCGCCATTAATAACGAAAGGTCGGTAGTTTCAAGATCCATTACCTTTTTACCGCTTCCATCGTATAAAGTAGCTTTTGGTGCCGTGTTTACCCTCGAGTAATTATCAACAAAAAATGTATTGTTATCATTCATGTTGGCCACATGGTCAAAATCGCCTGCATTTAACAATTTCATGTTAGAGCCATCAAAATTGATGCTGTACAAGTGTAAATAATAAGGATCTTCTTTCCCCTCACGTCCGTTGGCGGTAAAATAAAGTATGCGCTTTTTCTCATCGATATTTACAATGCTTTCGCAATGGAAAGCGCCTTTGGTAATCTGGTTTTTCAGTTTACCATTTTCATCAAAAAGATAGAAATGTGCCCAGCCATCGCGCTCACTCCAATGGATCAGTTCTTTGCCATCGTTCACCAAACCTGGTCGGTTTACTTCAACATAGGTATTAAAACGCTCGTCGATTATCGGTGTAACTTTACCTGTAGCAATATCAACCGTACCGATATCAATGCGTTTTAAATCCCGGCTGGTTCGCGAAAAGTAAAAGCGGCTATCGTTCCCTAACCATATTGATGGTCGGAATTCGTTATCGCGGTCTTTATTTAACGAAGGTTTGCTCCAAACCGAAACGCTTTGATCCTTAAAAGCAGCAACACTTAGTTTTTTATAAGATTTTGCAGCAAAATCGAACAATAAAACCTCATCCTGTGGTGCCTCGGCCTCTCCGGGCATCTGGTATTTATAGGTTTCTAAAGTCGGACGGCCAGGTGTAACGCTGTTAATTACCCAAAGGTCTTTCACCTTGCGCGAATCGGTCCTATCCAATACAAAATACTTCGAATTCGGCGACCACAGTACATAGGCACCACGGCGTTTTTTATTGTTCTTTTCGTTTTCTACATTATTTTCGCCATCACCATCACTTCCATAAGAATAAAATTTAACACCATCTTTGGTTAACTGATGCTCAACAATAGTACTATCATCTTCATTTTTAACCGCTTTTTTATAATTATCCTTATCCATCCAGTAAAGGTTATAATTACGGGAGAAGATAATGGCCGACGAATCGGGTGCTACCGAACCCCAGTTAGGTTTTGGTTTCGGTTTACTGAAATTCGGAACCTCTGTTAACTTTGCACTAGCCAGTTCGTATTTGAAAGAGTAGATTTTCTTTTGCATCGAATCTGCGGCTTTCTTATCTTTCCGGTCCTTTTTCAGCTCATCTACCGTACTTTTGATTTCGAAAGAAATGCTTTTTTCATCCGCAGCAAATTTCAGGTTCTCTAAGGGTAAATGTTCTGCATCAAAGGGATCGCGTACAATCAAAGTGATATCAGCTGCCAGTTTCGAATTATCGAACAGCAACTTTTTACTCTTGGTTGCAGGGTCTACCAGATACCAGAATTTTCCTTTCGGACTTTCGAAAGTGTACCAAAAACGGTTGCTCAACTTTAACCAATGTGGGTCTACAGCAGTAGAATACACCATTTTCTTTAGCTTATTTGGCGAAAAACGCGATGCAAGCTGATAATTTGCCTTAGGTTGGGGCTGAATATTTTCGGTTATGGTAAATGTTTTGGTTTGTGCAACTACAGTTAAAGATAAAAACTGCGCACACAGCAGGAGTTTATAAAGTTTATTCATCAAAATTTGTTTGAGCCGCTAAATTATTTAATAAAAGCATATTAAATACACTTTAGCATGTAATAAAAGCGATAGTTTTGTAATTCTCCTTATGTAAAATAATTATTAACACTATTTATTTTGATAGCTGAATAATTGACGGATTTTATAGTTTTGTAACCATATATCCTAAAAATGAAATACAGTTTTTTAACCATTATAAGTGCCGGCGCAATTTTATTTGCCAGTTGCCAGTCTAAATCACAAACAGAAAATTCTACTGTTAAAGATTCTACCGTACAAACTACTAAAACCATTGCAGAAACCGGTACACCGGTTGATGTTTCGAAAATAAAGGTTGCAGATGCCAAAACAATTCTGGCCCGCAAACAGGTACCCATTTTATGTTATCACCAGGTAAGAAACTGGAAACCGACCGATGGGAAAGTGGGAAAAGACTATATTGTAGAAATCCAGAACTTTAAAGACCAGATGAAAATGCTGGCCGATAGCGGTTACCATACCATTTTGCCCGATCAGCTTTATGCTTACCTGAACACCGGTGCTGCGTTACCGAGTAAACCGATTATGTTAACTTTTGATGATACCGACATGGATCAGTTTACCATTGTACGCCCTACTTTGGAGAAATTGGGTTATAAAGCGGTTTATTTTATCATGACGGTTTCGATCGGTAGAAAAGGGAAGTTTGTAGATTACATGACCAAAGAGCAGATTAAACAACTCTCAGACGAAGGCAATATCATCGGAAGCCATACCTATGACCATAAAAATTTTAAAAAATATGCCGGTAAAGATTGGGAAGAACAATTGGACAAACCAACGAAAAAACTGGAAGAAATTACCGGTAAAAAAATGACCGAATTCGCTTACCCATTCGGTTTATGGAATGCAGAAGGAATTCCGGAACTGAAAAAACGCGGTTTCAGGATGGCTTACCAATTATCGACCAAACGTGATGAAAAAGATCCTTTGTTTACCATCCGCAGGATTATTGCCAGTGGTTACTGGTCGCCAAAAACGTTAAGCAACAGCATTAAAAATAGCTTTTAAACAAATCAATCCCGGCTTTTAACCGGGATTTTGTTTTTACACCAACTTATTAAAAAGACTTTATCCTTTCTGAAAACGCAGTATCTTTGATCAAATAAATGATAAAAAAATTGAACTTACATTTAAAACCAGCTGCCCACACCCTATTATCAATGTTATTTTTAGGATTGTTTTCACTGGCTTGTTCGGGCAACAAGCAAAAAGAAAAAACAGCTGTAAACGATACAACAGGGAAACAGGTTAAAATTGATTCTGCAAACATTAAACCTGCAGATAATAAAACCATTATGGCGCGCAGAGAAGTACCTGTATTGTGCTATCACCAGATCAGGAACAACATTGCAAGCGATAGCAAAAGGGCACACGATGATATTATTGCGCCTGATAAATTCCGCGAGCATATTAAAATGCTGGCTGATAGTGGTTACCATACCATCCAGCCCGATGATTTATATAATTATTTGGTTTACGGCGCTAAACTGCCCGAAAAACCCATCATCATCAGTTTTGATGATACCGACGAAGATCAGTTTACCGTAGGAAACGCTACGCTGAAAAAATATGGTTTTAAAGGCGTGTATTTTATCATGACGGTTTCCATTGGTAGAAAAGGCCGCATCAGCTACATGACCAAAGAACAGATTAAACAGTTATCAGACGAAGGAAATACCATTGCCAGCCATACCTACGACCATAAAAATTTCGCACAATTTACGGATGCCGACTGGACTACCCAGATTGATGAGCCAACAAAAAAATTAGAGCAGATTACCGGTAAAAAGGTAGAATATTTTGCTTTTCCTTATGGTGTTTTTAAATCTTCTACCCTCCATAAATTAAAGGAGCATGGATTTAAAGCAGCTTTTATCCTGTCAACAGCAAGAGATGAAAACTACCCGCTTTATACCATCAGAAGAATCATCGATCCGGGAAGATATACGGCAAAAAACCTTTATTACAGCATTAATAAAAGCTTTAACAAAACAAAATCTAAGTAAAACGGGTTTAAAATATTGTAAGGTTAATTCAGGTCGTCACCCTGAATTTATTTCAGGGTCTTTCTAGCATGAAAGATGCTTATTCCGAAGTTTCGGAACAGCATGACAATCGCATTAGAAAAAGAAGCTAAAGTTGATCTAATATATAGACATAAATTGAACTTTGCTTAGCAGAGAGCTTATTTATAACATTCCAACCTTACAACAATTAAAAAGTTTGAATCTTGAAATAACTCAACGTTCCAACATTACAACATTTTTATACTATGAAGTACTCCTTTCTTTTATGCCTTTTCGTAATAAGCATATTAGCTGCCTGCAACAACCCAAAAAATGGAAACAATAATGCAGAAACAGCCTATAGTACAACAAATACTAAAACCGCTTTCACCGAAAATTTCTATAAGAGATTGGAGGGTACCATTGCAGGTAAAAAAGTGGTAATGCATTTACAAAAAGTTAATAATGACATTAGTGGCGCCTATTATTACGACGGTTCGTGGCTAAACCTATCCACCGATACGCTGATCGGGAAAGATAGTATTGTACTTACCGAATACAGTTATTATGCATCATACTTTACCCAGGATTTTAAATCACCGCATCTTAGCTTAAAATGGACAGGTAATGGCTTTAACGGCACATGGGAAAGTGGCGATAAAGCGAAGAAATTTCCTATTACACTAACAGAGAAATATCCTGATGGCAGTTATGAATTTAAAGCAGGTATTTACGAAGATTCGGTTAAAGCTTTTGCCAACCAGGCCAAATCGCCAGCAGCACAGATCAGTTTCGAATACCTCGAAAGCAAAAATACTGACGAATACAGCAGATGGCTAAACACCGAACTTAAAAAAATATTTGGACTGGGACCACAGGTAGCCCTTTCAACCGGTTTTAAAAATATTGCTGCCGATTATTTTAAAGATTATAAAACACAGGTTGCCGAGCAACAAAAAAATGGCCGCGACGATGATTTTCAGGCCTGGATGAACTATACCAACAACAGTCAGCAATCCATTAGCTACAACGACAATGGTTATGTGGTAGTTGATTTCCTGGCAGATGCCTACACTGGTGGTGCACACGGAAATTACAGCA
The DNA here is from genome assembly GCF_002432345.1 of Pedobacter sp. UBA5917. GTDB lineage: Bacteria > Bacteroidota > Bacteroidia > Sphingobacteriales > Sphingobacteriaceae > Pedobacter. The sequence continues at coordinate 18,520 of NZ_DJDT01000003.1, read as the reverse complement.
GCATTATGTACTGCCTTGATGTGAAGAACAAAAAACAGATGATATTGAGCGATATCGTTAAAATAGATTCCAACGCTTTAAAAGGGCTTTTAGAGCAAAATATCCGAAAAGAATACAACATTAAGGCAAAAGATGCTTTAAGCACCGTACTGTTTGATGATTTTATAAAACCGAACAACAATTTCTATTTCAACAATAATGGAATTGCTTTTATGTACAACCCTTATGAAGTAGCCAGTTATGCCCAGGGGCAGATTGTGGTATTTATTCCTTATTCGGATTTAAAGACTCATTTAGTACCTGCTTTTGCACAACGGATGGGGATTAAGTAACCTTTTGTTGGTTAATTGTTTAACTGGTTAATCGGTTAATTGCGCGAATTGCTTAACTGCAAATTGTAAACTGAAAACTGCAAACTTACTTCTGCGTTTATCTTCTTAAATCAGCGGGACAAATAAGCAAAGTAGTTTCCACTAATTTGTCATAGTGCGATCGTCATGCTGAATTTATTTCAGCATCTTTCCTGCAATTAAGACCCTGAAATGAATTCAGGGTGACGACATTGAATAATATGTTATTGGTAGAAATAACTATTAGATTTTTTTCTACAATATCTCTTTCACTAAATAATCCTTGCCGTTAAACTTAAAACTTTCACCTATCGCTTTACCGATCAGGAACCTGCCAATAGGCGATGCCTGCGATACGGCAAAGAATTTCATTCCATCGGTATTTAGCTCGCCCGCACTAATGCTGATGTAGAAATTACCTTCAGAGGTTAACACCACACTTCCATTTTTAACCACTTTACCAGGCTCAACATTTTCTACCTGCTGTAAGGCAATTTTTTGTTGCCCAGCTTCGTACAATAGTTTATTGTTTCTATCCATTTCCTGTTGCATCATTTCGCGGGTGGTTTCGTACTTATCACCTGCGCTGCTTTTTGTATCGTCATTCGAGGCTTGCCTCGCTTGCTGCAATGAATATTCAATATTTTCTATCCTGTTTTGAATAAAAGTTAAGCAAAGTTGGTATAAGTTAGATTTTAATGCAGACATGTAATAATGGATGATGTTTGATGGATAATGGAAGATGTTTGATGGAAAATAGACGGTGGCGGGAGAACAAATAGTCACTGACCAATAGCAATCACCAATAAAATCTTTATTCTTAATGGACGAAAGACGGACAATTGAAATTAAGCACCCGCCCTATGGGCACTCCTCCAAAGGAGGGGAATAGCGTAAATCGAAGGCCAGTTTTAAAATGGATTCGATTTTCTTTTTGGGAATATCTTCCAGATGATCAATCAATAAAATTTTCATTTTTGCCCTTTTCTCCTGTAATAAATCTTCGTGTTCAATTTTATTTCCATCAACAAAACCAATATAAGGCTGATGGAGTTTTTTGTGGATCCAAAGATAACAGAACATTTTTCCTTTATAGTAATAAATTGGCATTCCATATTTCCAATGCTCCGTAATATCGCTATAGCCCCTAATAAGCGACCGTAAATATTGCAAACAGCCTTTAATCGGCTCATCTTTTTGCTCGAAATAGTGATCTAGAGGGTTTAGCATTGAGGTATGATGTGAGATGTAAAATGGATGATGTAATTAGTTTGAAGTCGGCAGTCCTGAGTCCAAAGTCGACTGATCGTGAATATAAACATATCGATTGACTAAATACAACGTATACAACCTAAAGTTCACATTCCCCAGCCGATCAAAGCTATGGACCGTCTAACTATGAACCAATAAACCGGACTAAGGACTAACGACTAGGGACTGAAGACTAATCCTCAATCCACCTCACTTTTTCTTCAATGGCTCCCCTATTAGGCTCCCAGGGTTTTTCGTTATGATAGCCCATATAAAATAAACCGATGCACTTTTCATTTTCGCCCAGGCTTAAAAACTCTCCTAAATGATCAATCAGTGGTGGCGAGCTCCAGTAAGCACCAACTTGAAGGCTTTCTGCCGTTAAGGCCATGTTCTGCACCGCACAGGCAACCGATGCCAATTCCTCCCACTCTGGTATTTTACCACTTAACTGCATATTAATGGCTATAATACAATCAGACTGACCGGTTTTTTCGGCAAAGCTATCGTACTTTTTCTGCAAAAACTGCTGTGGGCTAACCAAATCCTTATATAACCTGCCCAACTCTTCGCCCAGTTTAGCCAAGCCGTCTTTTCTGATTACCACAAAGCGCCATGGTTGGGTTAATTTATGTGTTGGTGCATAATTGGCTGTTTCTAAAATCTGATTAATGACCTCAACCGGGATTTCTTTTTTGATATAACTGGCAGGAAAAATACTGCGGCGTTCTTTTATAACTTTTGAGATGATTTCGTATGTAGTACTCATGTGGTAAAAGTAGCTAAAAGCTGAAAGACTAAAGCTGAAAGGGAAAGACAAATTTGATCTCTTCCGGAAGATTTGACTTTATGCTAACCAATATAAGGTGGAAGGCTGAAGGCAGAAAGGTTGAAGGTTTAAGGTCTGAAACTGATAATTGCTAACTGCCAACTGAAAGCTGTTTCCTGATCTGCTTTACCTTTGCAAAAAAGGCAATGCTTTCCTTATCAACCAGAAAATCCATGGTTTGTAACAGCTCTTCACGTACCCAATGGTGTTTGATGGTTAAATTAGCTAAAATATTAAGACAGTGCGATTTTATGGCAACAGGAATCTTTTCATCGATGAGCCATGCAAAAACAACTTCTACCAACTGATCGGTATTATAACCTGCAATGATCTTTTTAACAGCTGTGGAGGCATTTTTCTTGGTTGTTAAGGCTAGAATTTTAACATAATGCCGTAATGCCGATAAATTATGCTGATGTGGAAGTTTTTCCAAGAAATAAAGTGTGTGCGGCAAAAACCGTTGCTGATGGGCTGTATACACATTTTCCATAATCCATGCAGCCCTAAAACCGATCTGCTCATCATGATAGAAGCTTAAATCAATCAGGTCTTTAACCGAAAAGGTCTCATCAGAAGCAATGGCAGCCAGTTTTTCTACTTTGCTTTTTTGAAGAGTGGTTTTAATGGTTTCGAGCAAAAGATCGTATTGCATGCGGCTAAAATAACGAATTTGGTTAACTGTTTAAATTGGTTAATCGGTTAACTGATAATTTAGGTTCTGGGTTAAAAATTAGCCAAAAGCATCTCCCCTTTAAAAAATAAACCCGGTAGCAGCGAACACGGAGTGCAACGGAGTAAAGCGGATAACGGGGCTAAATTAGCCACAACGAACCGGAGCCCCCATTTCCAAATAAAAGCTCAAACCTTTCAACAATAAAACAATTGGTTAACAGGTAACTGAACCTTCCAACAATAAAACAATCCGGCAGCTGGTTAATCGGTTAATTGTTTAAACTGGTTAACTGAATTTCCCAACAATAAAGCAATATAACAATTGAACATTTCAATTTTCCAACAATAGAACAATAAAAACAATAGCACAATCAAACCCCTTCCCGCTTCCTACCCTCAACCTTTTTCCCTATCTTTGCGCCTTATTTCAACAACAGTATGATTTCAGTTTCTAATTTATCGTTACGATACGGCAAACGCACATTATTTGAAGATGTTAACCTAAAATTTACCCAGGGCAACTGCTATGGCGTAATTGGGGCTAACGGTGCGGGTAAATCTACTTTCCTTAAAATTTTATCGGGAGAGGTAAGCCAAACTTCTGGCAGTGTAGCTTTTACACCAGGCGAAAGAATGGCCGTTTTAAAGCAGAACCACTACGAATTTGATGAATTTTCGGTATTGGAAACGGTAATGATCGGACATAAGGAGCTTTATGCCATTATGAAAGAGAAAGATGCCATCTACATGAAAGAAGATTTTACCGAGAAAGATGGCGAACGTGCCGGAGAGCTTGAAAACCTTTTCGCCGAAATGGACGGCTGGAACATGGAAAGCAACGCTGCAACGATGTTGAGCAACCTGGGCATTACAGAAGACAACCACTATAAACTGTTAAAAGAGCTTGATAACACGCAAAAAGTACGTGTGTTATTGGCACAGGCCTTATTTGGTAACCCTGATATTTTATTACTGGATGAGCCTACCAACGATTTGGATATCGAAACCATTGCCTGGTTGGAAAACTTTTTGGCCGATTACCAGAATATTGTATTGGTAGTATCCCACGATAGGCACTTTTTGGATGCCGTTTGTACACACATTGTGGATATCGATTTTGCCAAAATGAGCATTTACACCGGTAACTACACTTTCTGGTACGAATCTAGTCAGTTGGCGTTAAAACAACGCAGCGACCAGAACAAGAAAATGGAAGATAAAGTAAAAGAGCTACAGGAATTTATCCGCCGCTTTAGTGCCAATGCTTCTAAATCAAAACAGGCAACTTCACGTAAAAAAGCTTTAGATAAGATTGATATTACCGAAATTAAAGCATCGAGCAGGAAATATCCGGCAATTATCTTCAACAATACAGGTCGTGAGGCCGGCGATCAGATTTTACAGGTAGATGCTTTAGGTAAAACCGGGAATGATGGTATTTTATTCGATAAAGTTACCTTTATGGTAAATAAAGGCGATAAAATTGCCGTAATATCACAGAACAGTTTAGCCACCGCAGCATTTTACGATGTATTAACCGGTAGAGATGCTGATTTTAAAGGTGAATTTAAATGGGGCGTTACCATCAGTACAGCTGATATCCCGAATGATAACTCGGAATATTTTGCCGGCAAAGATGAAAATCTGGTTGATTGGTTACGCGAATATTCGGGAACCGATGCCGATGAGCAATTTGTACGCAGTTTCCTTGGCCGTATGTTATTCTCGGGCGAAGAAGTGCTTAAAAATGTTAAAGTACTTTCGGGAGGGGAAAAAATGCGTTGTATGTTTTCACGTATGATGTTGCAACAGGCCAACTTATTGATGTTTGATGAACCTACCAACCACCTGGATCTTGAATCAATCGAAGCCCTGAACAATGGTATGAAAGATTTTAAAGGCGCAATTCTGTTTACCTCACGGGATCACCAGTTAACAGAAACAGTTGCCAACCGCATTATAGAAATTACACCTAAAGGTACCATCGATAAACTGATGACCTACGATGAATACATCAACAGTAGCGATGTTGCCAAACTCCGCGAAGAGATGTACGCTTAGTATTTCAGTTAAATCATATTTTAAAGCCACATGCACAACATGTGGCTTTTTCTTTTAGAAAAAAAATATTAGCCTGTGTAGCGTTTTCATTCCGTTAATCGTTTTACAAGAAAAAAGCGTTAATGGCCATTAACCAATTTTGTTCATAAAAATTGATTTAAACATTAAAATGAAAACGAATTTGAAAAATTTTAGCACTACGGCAAAAATTATACTCTCTCTATTTGCGATTACCTTAACCATAACAGCCTGTAAAAAAGATTTCAGCGGAGATCAGATTGAAGCAGCCGGTATTGGTTTTGTGCACGCATCACCCGGTACAGGCGCTTTGGATTTTATCCTGGATAACCAAAAAATCAACAGTTTTACCTACACCAAAGACCTTGGATACTATGCAGCATACCCTGGCATAAGATTGGTTGGTGTAGCTAAAAAAGATACTTTAAAATATTTGACCAATTCCAACACCAGTTTGAAGCCAGGTTTTTTCTATTCGGTATTTGTGGTTGATACTTTAAAATCGACAAAACTTTTAATCCTTGAAGATGACTTAAAAGCACCGGATGCAGACAAAGCTAAAGTGCGTTTTGTAAACCTAAGCCCTGGTACTGCCACTTACGATCTTGCAGTTGCCGGAACAGATGCCCCTTTATTTACTGCAAAAGCATTTAAAGAGTTTACCACTTTTACCAACATTACACCTAATGATAGCTACACTTTCCAGTTAAAACAAAGTGGAACTGTTAAAGTAAGTTTGCCATCAATTAAAATCGAAAAAGGAAAAATTTATACCATCTGGGCCAAAGGCTTAACAAGCAAAACCGATAGCACCGGATTAGGTTTATCCGTTATGAAAAATAAATAAAGAACTACACTACCTGTGAGAATGAAAATTGACACCATCCAAAAAATTGGGTGGTGTTATTTTCTTAAATTTGCAAGCAAATCAACTATGATAAACCTTTAATAAATAGTCCTTTACAAGGGTGACAAAAAAAATACTCAGTTTTGAGGAAATTTTAAAAGGCTGTGTAAAAAACGACAATAGCTGTAAAGAAATGATGTATAAATCATTTTATGGCTATTTAATGGGCATTATTTTAAGGTATACCAAGAACCCTTCAGACAGTGAAGAGCTTGTAAATGACAGTTTTATCAAGATTTTCAAACATGTTGGAGGATTTAAGGCTCCAAAAAATCCGGAAGAACTGCAGCGGTCGTTCAAGGGCTGGATCGCCCAGATTGCTTCGAGAACCGCAATAGATAAAATACGGAGTGCTAAAGCACAGTTCTATGTTGATGACCTTGCAGAAAGCGAACATCCGGTTACACAGGTTTCGGTTGCTTCAGATCTCCATGTTAATGATATTTTGAATTTACTAAATCATCTTCCAGATACACAGCGACTGGTATTTAACTTATACGAAATTGAAGGTTTTGCACACGATGAGATATCGAAAATGCTGAATATACCCGAAAGTTCGAGCCGTGTTTATTTAACGCGTTCCAAAAATAAGTTACGTACCCTTTATTTAAATACTATGGTCAATTCATACGAGAAAAATGGATAAGGAATTAATTGAGCATATTGCCACACAACTCCAAAACCACGAGGAAGCATATCCTAATGGTGCCTGGGAGCGCTTTTCTGAAAAGGGAAGTAAAAAGCGGAGGATTGCATACTGGCCGCTGTGGGCTGCTGCTGCCCTGATTTTTGTTTTCGGAGGGGTATTTCTTGTTACAAACAATAAAAAAGAGAAAGTTGATGTTGCGGTAAATAAAACCAAAACGCAGCAAAACCTACCTGCGGATACTGGTACCGATATTAAAATTTCATCTAAAACCAATAGTTCTTCTTCAAACCAATTAAATGATGCTACAATTGCATTAAATAAGGCTATTAATAACAATAGCTCAACTCAATTAGTCCAAAAAGCTAATCCTATTATTACTGAAACCAATCAGAATTATACTTCTGCGGGCACTTCAGCGGATTTAACACCTGTAAATCCTAATTTATTGGATAATAAACTTGCAGGCACTAATATTTCGACTTACAGTTCGAAAAATTTTGAAATTTCGACTGAAAAGAAAAAGCCGACAGTGAGAGGTAAAATAACTTTTGAGGAACTTTTAGCACAGGATAGCCGTGCAAACCAGCTAAAGCCGAACGCTAAAACAAACGAAAGCTCTAAATGGAAACCAGATGTATATGTTGCTCCTGCAATGGGTAACGATAATAAGGTAAATATGAACTATGGCTTTTCTTTATCCTACGCTATTGCCAACAAATTATCCATCAGTTCCGGTGTTTCTTATGCTTCTATCAGCACCACAGAATCGCTGGGGGCTTCTGCTCCTCAAACTTTATCTGGTCGCAACCTGGAGTCGGTTGATGCTAAAGTACGTGGTATCAATGTTCCATTGGAACTGAAATATAACATTACCGATAAACTGTATACTGGTGTCGGGGTTTCTGCACTAGCTGTTTTAAACAACTCGCAACAGAATAACTACATTGTAAACCAAGTACAGAGTTTTGCTGCTCCGATTGTAAATGGTTATGCCGATTCGAAAACATTTATTGTTCAGGAAAAAAAGACTGAGCCTCAACCCGAAAACAGTATTGATCCTGATAAATACATCGGTTTTTACAATTTCTCATTAGGTTACAAGCAAAAAATCTCCAAAAAGAACAACATTGCCATCGAGCCTTTTTTGAGGTTGCCAATGAAAACTTTTTCAAAAGAAAACCTTAACCTCACCAATGGTGGGCTGCGTTTGAAGATCGATTTTTAGGAAGCAAAATAGATATTTGTTATATTTGGTTAAACGCCAATATGAAAAATATGAAACCATATCCGACTGAAGATGAGCTGCCTCCCATTAAAACAGTTAATGAAGTAGATTTTTCTGCTTATTACAGTTATGCTGATTATATGCGTTTCGAATTCGAGGAACGCTTAGAGATTATTAAAGGACGTATTTTTAAAATGAGTCCTGCTCCTTCTCGTATCCATCAAAAAATTTTGGGTAGAATCCACAATCCTATTTACAACATTTTGAAAGGACATAACTGTGAAGTATATATGGCGCCTTTTGATGTTCGTTTAGCTAAAAAAAGCAAAAATGACAAAGAAGTTTTCACTGTGGTACAACCGGATATTGTAGTGGTTTGCGATCAGGACAAGCTGGATAAACGCGGTTGTATTGGCGCACCTGATATTGTAGTTGAGATTTTATCCCCGGGCAACAATAAAAAGGAACTGATCAATAAATATGAGGTTTATGAAGAAGCAGGCGTTAAGGAATACTGGATAGTGAGCCATTTGGATAAAACTTTTTTCAGGTATATTTTAGATGATCAGGGTAAATTTCAACCAACAAAACTGCTCACAGAAGGCGAAGAGGTAACCACGCCCATTATGCCAGGGTTTAAACTCATTTTAGAAGAAGTTTTTCAGGATTGATAAACGGTATAAAACAAAAAGAGCCAAGTTTTAAAACTTAGCTCCTTTAAAATCATTTATATTGATTGATTAGTGACCTGAGTGACCATCAGCACCATGTGCGTGTCCGTGGGCTAATTCATCCTGAGTAGCCTCGCGTACGTTTAAAATCACGCCACTGAATACTAAATTTTTACCAGCCATTGGGTGATTTAAATCAACTGAAATGGTTTCATCATGAACAGCAGTAACACCTGCCCTGAACTGGTTACCATTGTTATCCTGTAAAGGAATTACATCACCAACATTCGGTAATTCGCCACCAGCTTCGGTAAACATTGTTTTTGGAAGATCGGCAAAAGCACCCGGATCAATATCGCCGTAACCATCTGCAGCAGATAGCTCGAAGCCATACTCATCGCCGGTTTTTAAACCAGTTAAATGCTCTTCAAATTTAGGCAACATCATGCCAACGCCATATAAAAATACTAAAGGATTTTGTTCGTCGGCTTTTTCTACAAAAACCTGTTGTCCTTCTTCGTTAGTAGTATGCAATTCGTAAGTTAACGCTACTACAGAGTTTGGTGAAATATTCATTTAAATTAATTTATTGTAAATACTCTAATGCGTCCTCAACAGTGTTAACCGGCAACTGGCATACTTTATTTCGGCAAATATAAACTTTTGTTTCATTGCTTTGCTTACCTTTTAACAGCGGCAGGTTACTTTTTGTTCCACCCAATGTAATTTTGTTCGGAATATAATGGCTGCTTAATTCTAATTTAACCACATCGGTTTCCAAACCGGTAATGGCAATTTCGTTTATACCGTAAACTTCATTCAACAATTGAATTGCCCAGTTAGAATAGGCCGAGCCATAAGTTTTAATCTTTGGTTGCACTGCAGCAAGCATTGCAGAAGCCTTTTCGGTGTAAAGATCGATATCGAAGAGCAAACCCAGTTTTTTTAAGTTCTGTGCCATGGTAGAATTTGAAGCCGGGATTACATTATCCATTACTTCGTGTTTGCGGGCAATTAGATCCTCACTTTCGGCAGAGGTATAAAAAAACATCGGCGAATCTGCATCACTGAAATTTGCGATAACATAATCGGTCAATAATTTTGCCTCATCCAGCCATTTTTCGTCAAAATCATACTCGTAAAGTGCGATTAAAGCTTCGATCAAGAATGCATAATCATCTAAAAATGCCGTTATTGATGCTTTCCCATTTTTATAGTTGCGGTATAAGCCACCTTTTTCAGATTTAAGGTTATTTAATATAAAACTGGCCGCAGCTGATGCTTTCTCGTAATACAAACTGTGGTTTAAAATACCAGCAGCATCAGCAAGGGCCTTGATCATCATACCATTCCAGGCGGTTAAACATTTATCGTCCAAGCCCGGACGAACCCTTTTGCTTCGCACGGTCATTAATTTTGCTTTCGCAGATTTTACTTTATCATAAAGCACTTCAGCATCGATATCAAATTTGGCAAGCAATTCATCATCACTAATCGTTTTACGCAGGATATTGGTCTGTTCCTCCTCCCAGTTCCCCTCTTCGGTAATGTTATAGTAGGCGCCTATTAATTGCGCATCTTCGCCCAAAACCTGATCAAATTCTGCTTTATCCCAAACATAAAATTTGCCTTCAATACCTTCGCTATCAGCATCCAGTGCCGAATAAAACAGGCCATCGGCCGAGGTCATTTCATCAAAAACCCAGTTTATGGTTTCTATGGCAGTTTGCTTAAACGAATCGAATTTAGTGCACTGATAAGCCTCTGCATATAAACTGATCAATTCTGCGTTATCGTAAAGCATTTTTTCGAAATGCGGCACATGCCACTTATCATCAACCGAATAACGGGCAAAACCTCCACCGATCTGATCGTAAATACCGCCCCTGCCCATCTCTTCGAGTGTATGGCAAACAGCTGTAAAAACAGATTCATCATCCTTTAAAAAGCCATAACGCAATAAAAATACCCAGTTATTAGGCAGCGGGAATTTTGGGGCACGGTTATATCCTCCAAAACCGATATCGAAATGGCGTTTCCAGGGTTCGATGATTTCGGAAAGGTGTTCATTTGTATATTCCTCTGTTTCGAGCGCCGGAATTATTTTTTCGCTGTCTTTAATACCCGAAGTTAAACGTTCGGCGTATTGAACGGCTTTACCAGGCTCGTTTGCCCAAAGTGCGGCCACATTTTCTAAAATATTGATCCAGTCGTTTTTCCTGAAATACGTTCCGCCATAAATCGGTCGCTGATCGGGCAAACAGATGCAATTTAATGGCCATCCTCCACTACCTGTCATCAATTGAATGGCATACATATAAATCTGGTCAATATCCGGACGCTCCTCGCGATCGACCTTGATACAAACAAAATGCCTGTTCATCACTTCGGCAACCTCATGGTTTTCGAAACTTTCGCGCTCCATTACATGGCACCAATGACAGGCCGAATAGCCGATACTTACCAATATCAATTTATTCTCTGCCTTGGCCTTTTCTAATGCCTCCTGCCCCCACTCGTACCAATTAACGGGATTATGGGCGTGCTGTAATAAATATGGCGATGAAGCGTGGATTAAACTATTGGTTTCAGACATAGTGGGTGATGTAAAAGGGAAAATGGAATTTAACGGCGTAAATCTATTAATAATCTACAAACCTGTTTCTATTTAGTTTTTGTTTTTATACTTTAGTTGGAAATCTACTTCATGAATGGAATTGATAACAAATGAGCTATTTAATGCCATAAGGGAGATTATTAACCAATCTCGTTTAAAGGTTTTCCGTGCTGCAAATTCGGCACTGCTTGAATCGTATTGGCAAATTGGAAAACTTATTATTGAAGACGAACAACAAGGGAAATTTCGCGCAGATTACGGAAAAGCAACGTTGAAAAATCTTTCTATCCAGTTAACCTTAGAGTTTGGAAAAGGGTTTGATGAAAGTAATCTGCGTAATATCAGAAGTTTTTACAAATCATTTCCAATTCATGATGCACTGCGTCACGAATTGAGCTGGACGCATTATCGGCTTCTATCGCGATTTCCAAACCCTCAACCTTACACCTTCAGCCTTCAACCTTAACAACATGAAAATCACCCATACCGAAATATACCGCTTTAGCATCCCCATGGAGCCATTTGTTATAGCTACCGGAACCATGCACTTTGCCCAAAATGTACTGATCAGGATTTTTACCGATGCGGGTATCCATGGCACTGGCGAATGTTCTGCTTTCCCGATGATTGTGGGCGAAACGCAGGAAACCTGTATTGCCATGGCCAAAGATTTCGCGGCGATTTTAAAAGGTAAAGATCCTTTAGAGATTCCTGAAAGGATGAACGATTTATTGGGCTATGCCGATCATAACAACACCATTAAAAGTGCTTTAGATATGGCTTTATTTGATATTGCTGCCAAAAATGCAAAATTACCGCTTTATAAATTCCTCGGTGGACAAAAACGGACCATCGAAACCGATATGACAATTGGTATTGATACGCCAGAAGGAATGGCTGCTACGGCATTGAAATATAAAAGCCAGGGGTGCAGGATCATTAAAATTAAGCTGGGCAAAAAGGTACACGATGATATAGAAAGGGTAAAACACATTCGCGAAGCGGTGGGCGAAGAACTAACACTGCGTTTGGACGCCAACCAGGGATGGAGTTTTGATGATGCTTTATTTGCCTTAGGCGAATTGGAAAAATACAATATTGAATTTTGCGAACAGCCCATGCGCACCTGGTATGATGATAAACTGCCCGAACTGAATGTAAATTCGCCAATTAAATTAATGGCAGATGAAAGCTGTTACAACCATCATGATGCCCGTAAACTGATCAACAGCCAATCTACCACATACTTAAATATTAAATTCTCAAAATCGGGAGGCATTTTGGAGGCTCAAAAAATCCACGAAGAAGCTTTACAGAGGGGTGTAAAATGCATGATTGGCAGTATGCTCGAAAGCAGACTTGCCTTAAGTGCCAACCTCCATTTTGCACTGGCGAGTCCAAACGTAGAATTTTTCGACCTTGATACGGCCCTCTTAGGCCATCTGGTTGATCCAGTAGTTGGTGGCTTAACCTATAATGGCTATTTTTTGGATGTTTCTGAAGAAATCGGGATCGGTGCCGAAGCTGATGAGTTTTTCCTTGAAAAATGTGATAAATGGGTTGTTTAGTCTCTTAGTTCATTAGTCATTTGTTTATTAGGAAACCTCATGTAATAGATCCTGAAACAAGTTCAGGATGACGGGATGCAGCTAATAGTTAACCAATTTGGACAATTAACCAGTTAACCAATAACAAATGACGAATGAACCAGTGAACTAATGAACCAATATCTTGCTAAGTGCCGTACTGTCGCCATTAAAAGCATTAAAATCAACCACATGGCCAATACCGTTAATCTTGGCTTTATCAGAGTGTTGCCAAAATCTCCATCTGCTGTTATCCAATCTTAACTTGGGCTGGTAATAATGGGCAATCCACAGGGGATAATCATCAAAATGATCGGTTAAATAATCTTCGTAAAATTTAAGTCCGGTATAAATAATCGGCCTCACTTTGGTCTTAAGTTCTACATAATTAAGAAAATCAGACAGCTCTGCCCTCATTTTCAAAGGTGAAACCCCATCTAAAGTTTCAATATCAACCACTGGGGGCAAATCGCCCTTTTCGATATTTACCACCTGCAAAAAGAATTTTGCCTGTGTTTTTCCATCTTTCTTCGGCCTTAAAAAGTGATAAGCGCCGCAGATAATACCTGCTTTTGGTGCTTCGCGCCAGTTACGCTGAAAATATGGGTCAACCAACAATAATCCCTCCGTAGCTTTAATAAATGCAAAACTTACGTTTACTTCATCCTCTTTCATTTCTTTTACCTTTTGCCAGTTTATTTTACCCTGGTAATAGGAAACATCAATGCCGTGAATAGTATATTTTTTAGGGATTTTGATATTAAAACTTTCGTATGTCCGGTAATTAGGATCCTGGCCCAAATCTTTGATCCAGCGCCATGTGCCTACAAAACTCCTTAATACATAACCATAATAAAATGGCGAAAGCAAAACCAACAACACCCCTACCATAAATAATTTAAGCTGGATAGATATCGTGGTTTTCTTTTTTTTATTTGCCGCAGGCTTTCTGGTAACAGGCTTTTTTACGCCAGGTTTTCTGGTAACGGGGGCTTTAGGAATTCTTTTCTCTGGCGGCATATCTGTACTGATGCAGCAAAGTTGGGGAAAAAGTAGGGAAATAAAAATCTGATCGAAAATAAGTTGGTCGTTTAACATTAAAAACGATCAACTTATTTCTAAAGCATATATTAAATTTACTTTCGATGAGTTAATAAATCATAAATCCAGGCATTTCCTTCAGCGTATACCTGAATTTTAAGTTTTTAGGGCTTAGTTTACCAGTCTTTACTCTTTCCAGTAAGTTTAGCGAACAATCGTTAAAATCTAAAAAATTATCTTTATATACCTTAATTTCTGTAGAGAAATAGATCTGTTCGTCTTCCTCTATATCATTTTCAACAGTTACCTCATCAAATTGCCAGTTAGTTCCGACAGTTTCATTAACCAGTTTTTGCCTTAGAGAAGTATTAAATTCCATCAAACTCTTTATTAGCTTTGGTTTAGTGCCACTTTTTTGCTGGGTACTTAAACCAACATTTATTTCCTCCGGTAAAAAAATCACATCTGGCGGTAACTGTTTTGCAAAATTAAGCATAATGGCAACCTGTGGTTCTTTTATAAGTGCCCTGCTCATGGTTTCGCTTAAAACGATATCAATAGCTGTATCTTCAACCTGATAGAGAGTTGCATCTGCAATTTCGCATTTTTTTATGTATGCCCTTAGATCAAATGCATCCAATACTTCCTGCAACAGGTCAAAAGTTTGCAGGTTAATCTCCAATAAGGTAAACTGGACTTCTGAGGGGCTAAAATGCATCATAACCGGTAGTGCCAAAGCAGCGAAAGGGCCTGTACCTGCATATACTACATGAACCGGCCCAGCTTTTTGGTTTAATTTTTCCTTAATTGCAAGGTATAAACTTCTTACAAAGCGTTGGGTCCTTATAACTTCTTTAACGCATTGTGCTGCCCAAAATGTACCTATAGCCTGTCCCATTTCGCTTTGTACATGTTTTCGGTGCTGTTCGTTATCGCTATCAATTTTGACGATTTTTGATAACAAAGCTGCATAATCGGTTATGGCAGGTGCAAGTGTATCGTGAAAGTCGCCTGGTTTTAAAATTTCTTCGCTAATGCGCCTTAATTCTTCCCTTAGTTGTGTTATTTCCATTTATATGAATTATTGAAGAGGTTAATACTGATTAAAACTTAAATATTGCACAAACCTGGGCAAATCCGAATAATTGGGCGTAGCTGCATGCGGAATAGCTTGTAACCACAAAATTAAATCCCCTTGTTCTCCGGTAACCGGAATTGAAAGATTTTGTTCTTTTAGCTCCTCAATCAAAATTTCGGGATTTTTATGCTGCAGTTCTGCTTCTATTTTATGGTGATAACCCGGTATCACGCTAAACGGACCACGGTTTACGGGCACATCATTTAAATAAAGTAAACCCTGTATGTAATATTGAGGGCCGATGCTAAAATCGATATCCCAATGCAGCGGACTCCCCTTAAAAGTAAAATTTCCGTTTACGGGAGGATTAAAGCTTACCTTTTCGCAGTTGGGCAATAAGGCCTCCGATCCGTACAGACTTGCAAAAACAGCCTTTATACCTTCATCGTTCCGTATATCATCAAGTGTTTTGTGCTGATAAAGCTGAAGCATGAGCCCCTGCAGGAGCTGATGATCGTTGTACCAGGTTTCGGGATCCGAGATGTCCGCGCCAAGCGTTTCTGCAATCAGTCCGATTACGGCATTACAACGTTCAGCATCAATTAGCCTGTCTATTTTTATATAGCCGTTTTCTTCCCAAAACCGATGCTGGGCTTCGCTTAAAATACTAGCAAAAGACGTATCTGCAGCATTCAACTTATTTTGGTACCATTGATTAAACTTTATGGTGGCCTGTTGATAAAAATCAGCACCTTTTAATCCAATAATCCAGTTCTTAAAATGTTCGTTATCCCGGCATTCGCTGTATAAAAATTTATAGGTTTCGAACAACCCGATCTGGAAGGTATTGAGGAAAATTCTTTCCTGTTGCCCATATTGTTTACCAACATCTTTTTTGGGAGATTTTGGGTCATGGTATTCCCTTACAATATTTAAAAATGGGCAATCAGTAGTGTATTGAGCGTTTTTGATAAACATAACGGTAGTTTATAGATAACAATTCTAGTAAAAATAATTGGTGTATGGAATATAGGCTGATTCATTTTATTTCAAAACTATTACTAAGGAATTAGCGCTTATCGTCTGTTCATTTCTTATTTTTGGAATTCTACACCACCATCTATGTTTACCGCCATTTACAATACATACAAAACCTCTTTCAGTGGATTAAGCAGGGAAACCTGGTTACTAAGCTTTGTGATACTATTTAACAGGTTCGGGAGCATGTCTGTGCCCTTTATGGGGCTGTTTGTTACCCAAAGTTTGCATAGATCGGTAACAGATGCAGGCTTAATTATCATTTTATTTGGTGTAGGTTCCGTTCTTGGCTCGGCAACAGGCGGTAAACTAACCGATATGATCGGTTTCCGACCAGTACAGGTACTATCATCCATCATAAGCGGCCTGTTGTTTATTTTATTTTCTACTTTAACCCACTTTTACAGCCTTTGCATCCTGGCAGTTGTAATCAGCTTTTTTTCAGAGGCTTTCCGCCCGGCCAATTTTACGGCAGTAGCACATTATGCCGCCGAAGGTACCGTAACAAGGTCGTACTCGCTGAACAGGTTGGCAACAAACATGGGCTGGTCTATAGGCATTAGCTTTGCAGGTATAATCGCTTCTATTAATTATAGGTTACTTTTTGTTGTAGAGGGTGTGGTAAGTATTATTGTTGGCCTATTGATACTAACATTTTTACCGCAGGTAAAAGGATTCATTAAAAAAGCGAAAGAAACAGCCAGTAGCATGGTTATTTTGAAGCCGTGGAACGATGCTTTTTATGTGAAATTCATCCTTCTTACCACCATATTTATTACCTGTGCATTTTTGATGTTCAGGATTGTACCGGTATTTTTTAAACAGGAATGGCATATTGATGAATTTGCCATTGGCATCATCATCGGCATTAACGGAGCGGTAATTGCCCTGTTCGAAATGGTGATGATCAATAAGATTGAAGCCAAAAGATCGCCCATGTTTTTCATCATTATCGGCGCGGTTTTATTTGCGTGCTCTTATGTTATATTAAGCGCCCCTGTAAGTTTCCACATCATTATGGCCATATTAACCATCGTTGTTTTTACCATTGGCGAGATGCTTACATTACCTTTTATCAATACGATAGTAATTAGCAGGAGTAACGAACACAATAGGGGTTTATATGCCGCTGGTTATACTTTAAGCTGGTCGTTTGCACAGCTAGCCGGGCCATATGTCGGTTTTTTGGTAGCAGAAAACCTGGGTTACAATTATTTGTGGCTGGGACTTGCCTGCATGCTTTTATTATGTACCTGGGGATTTAATACACTAAGTAAAAAGCAGGTAAAGGCAGTTTTAAAAGAAAGTGAAGTACTGCTGGAAACCGAATAGAATTTCCAGCAGCGCTTAATTATTTTACTTTTTTTGCTTTAACGCCCTCGTTCGTAATTTTTACGGGAAGAATGTTTCCATCGGCATCAAATTTCATTTCATCGATACAGGTAACGCGGTGGTTTCCATCGGTTTCGGTTAAAGGCCTGCGGTGGTAAACAATGTAATATTGTCCTTTTTTCTCGTTGATGATTACCGAATGGTGACCTGCTCCGGTTGCAATGGCCGGATCCTGTTTTAAGATTTTACCTACCCTTTTAAACGGACCAAATGGCGAATCGCCCACGGCGTAAGCAACAGAATAATCTGGACCTGTCCAACCGCCCTCGCTCCACATAAAATAGTATTTACCGTTCCTGATAAACATATACGGTCCTTCTACATAATTATCGGGCGTAATTTCTTTAAAAGTAGTTCCATCTTCAAAAGGTACAAAACCGTTAAAATCTTTATTCAATTTGGCAATGTTGCAGTGTTTCCAACCACCATAAATTAAATAATACTGTCCATCTTTATCCTTAAACACAAACTGATCAATAGGTTGTGCCCCGTTGTAAAATTTATCAACCAATGGTTTCCCCAAATGATCTTTATAAGGGCCTTCTGGTTTATCGGCAACTGCTACGCCTATTCCCCCTTTTTCATTATCGTTCTGGATATCGTTGGCACCAAAAAACAGGTAATATTTTTTATCTTTTTGCACAATTGCAGGTGCCCACATGGCTTTATTGGCCCATTTTACGGCGGCAGTATCCAAAATATGCGGGTGTTTTTTCCATTTTACCAAATCATCTGATGAAAAGGCATCCAAAAATACCTGTTCTTTGTATTTGGCCGAATAAGTTGGGTAAACCCAGTATTTATTGTTAAAAATTGCAGCATCAGGGTCTGCATACCAACCTTGAAAAATCGGGTTCCCGGACTGGTTAATCGTTTTAGTATTCTGGGCAAAAGAAGCGAGCCCGGATAAAAGTAAAAGAGATGAGATGAGGTGTTTCATGCCTCCAATTTAGAAAAAAATCTGTGTTTTAAAAATTTAACAGCCTGATGTAACAGTAAAGTCTCATCTTATAGAATGCTATTACGGAAAATTTACTACTGATTTTTGTTTCCCGCAGATTTCACAGAAAAACAGCGCAGATTTTGAGAACACGCCTTTCATTTCCAAAAAGGACCGTCATCTCCTTTGGTTTAT
>NZ_DJDT01000275.1 GCF_002432345.1 Pedobacter sp. UBA5917 | reverse complement strand
TATGGCGGGGCAGAAGAGCGGCCCGAAGCAGATGAAGAGATTGCCAAAGTAAAGAATCCGGATAGCGACCCCGTGTATGGCAGTAAAGGCCATTTGTTTGAGTGCTGGTACAATCAAAAATGCGAAAATGTGTAAAACTCTTTCGTTTTTACAGTCTAAAATTCTTTAATTTTCGGGTTTTAAATACACTATCCCTGAAATAAATGAATTTTAGATATATATGTTCAGCATTAGCCCTCTCAGCAACTTTATTAACCGCCTGTTCGGGCAAAAAAGCTGAAGAGAAAAAGGCTGCTGAAAAAAAGATCCGCACGAAAGAAGACGATAAAGCCGATAGCCTTTTATTAGTTTATAATCCTGCCAAAGGCGATAAATGGATTGCCGATTTTGTAGACAACCTACATAAAAAGTTTGGTTTTAATGGCAATATGCTGGTGGCCAAAGATGGAAAGATCCTTTACGAAAAAGCCATAGGGTGGGCTGATTACCTGCACCGCGATAGCTTAACCATTAACTCTGAGTTTGAGTTGGCTTCTATCACCAAAACCTTTACCGGAACAGCCATTATGCAATTGGTGGAAGCCGGAAAACTATCATTGAACGACAATGTAAAAAAGTTTTATCCTAATTTCCCTTACGATGGGATAACCGTTAAATTATTGCTGTCGCACCGTAGCGGTATGATGAATTACGTATACTTTATCGATGATATCTGGCGTAAAGAAAAGCGCAACATGAAAAAAGGTGTAACCAACCAGGAAGTAATGGATGTGATAGCCGAACGCAAACCCAATCCTTACACCAAACCTGATAACCGTTTCCACTATAATAACTCGAACTTTATGGTTTTGGGGGCGATTATCGAGAAAGTAACCGGACAACGTTATTCCCAATACATGATGGAACACGTGTTTAAACCGGCCGGATTAAAACATACCCATGTGTATAGCACAACCGAGTATGAAAAAATTCCGGTTGATGTGGTTGGTCACGACCGCACATGGCGTTACTCTGTTGCACAGAACTTTTTGGATGGCCCGGTTGGAGATAAAGGCATTTACAGTACCGTACACGATTTAGTGTTGTTTGATAAATACCTGAAAAACGGAAGGTTATTGACCCAAAAAAGCCTTGATTCTGCTTATACAGGTCATAACAAACCCGTAAATGGACACTTTAACTATGGCTATGGCTGGCGGATGTTTGATGGCGAAAACATGGACAAAGTTGTTTACCATACCGGCTGGTGGCATGGTTTCCGCCACATTTATGTTAGGGATTTAAACAAAAACATTGTTATTGTGTTTTTAGGGAACCTCACCAACGGAAGTTTAATGCATCTCGACGATCTTTACAAGCACTTTGATATGCCGATTATCCGTAAGGGGGCTTATCACGGCAACGGAAGTTTGCCTGGCTCTGACGAAGATTAAATTTATGGCAAAAACAAAATGGATTATTGAACCCGGTACATTAACCATCTATCCAAAAAGGAATTTAAGGATAGTTGGATTGATATTTTTTGTATTGATTGCAGCATTTATTTTCTATTTATTTACATCACTGCAGGGCTATTCAGCTGGCTTTACCTTTGGCTATTATGGTTTTTTACTATTAATTCCGCTGTTGCTGGTTTTTATCGCCGAAACAAAGATTGTTTTTGATGGGAATAACAGGATCTTGTATAAAAAGATCGGTTTTTTACCCACTGGTTCAATTCCATTTGATGATATTGCCTCTGTACAGGCCTACGAAGTATTAGGAAGCGGATTTAATTACAGGCTGTTTAGAAAAAGCAACCGCCATGGTAAGGGCTTAATCGTTTCTAACGGTTACAGTAAAGCCAGCAACCCTAATCTGATCCAGTTTCAACAGGAAGTATTACCCAAAATTGATGAACTGGTTTTTGCCAATGCACCGGTAATTCCAAAACAGACCATTTACGATTTCCGTTTCTTTAAAGAGGAAGGAAACATATATTTATTACGTGATAACAAATTGGGCAGTTTGATCTTCGCATTGATTTTCATCGGCGCCACTGTTGCGATACTGCTTAATCCCGGTTTTATGGCCAATGAAAATGCTTTTAAAAGAATATTTCTAAGTTATCTTCCTGCCGCCATTGGTTTGGGGCTTCTTTTTGCCGCAACTTCTAATGTCCGTTTCGATAAAGACCAAAAGAAGATTATCCGTTCTACATTTGCAGGACGTGTAGTAAAGGAATACCCTTTTGATGACCTGATCCGTTTTCAGATTATCCGTAAAACAACCAATTTTATTTATTCGGGTACCGAAGTACGGGCCGAGATTTTATTGCCTGCCAAAAACAAGACAACCACTTTAATTCTTAAAAACTTTACGGGCACGAAAAAAATTGAACGCTTTCTCGACGAGGCGAATACGATTTTAGGCCGGATTTAGTTATATTATAAAACAAAACTTATATGTTCGATAAATTATTTGCGGCACAACAAAAAGCCGAAGAAATCAAAAAACGCCTGGATACCGTATCGGTTTATGGCGAAGTTGAAAATGGTGCAATAAAAATAACTGCAACAGCCAACAAAGCCATTACCGCAGTAGCCATCGACGAAGAATTTTTAAAAAATGCCGATAAAGAAGAGCTGGAAGAATTATTGTTAACTGTAATTAACAAAGCCCTGGCCAGTGCTGAGCAGGTGAGTGCAGCAGAAATGCAGGCATCGGCACAGGATATGCTGGGCGGCTTAGGTGGCATGTTCGGCCAATAATCAATAAGTTTGTCTTGATACTGAAATCTTGATACTCCAGTCTGAATACTTGATACCCCAATCTTGATACTGTAATTCCAACACTTGATACTCAAATCCCCATACTTGATACTATAATCATGAAATTCACTTATTATGGCCAATCTTGCTTCCTGCTCGAAGCTGCTGGCAAAAAATTATTGTTTGATCCATTTATTTCACACAATCCCTTAGCAAAACATATCGACATTAAATCGATAGAGGCAGATTATATTTTGGTTAGTCATGGTCATGGCGATCATGTGGCCGATCTGGTTGCGCTGGCTAAACAAACGCAGGCAACTGTTGTAGCAATGCCCGAAATTACGGATTGGGCCGCAAAACAGGGTGTAGAAAAGGTACACGGAATGAACTTCGGTAAATATACCTTCGATTGGGGTGCAGTACGTATGGTGCCGGCAACCCATTCATCGGGCTTACCTGATGGAAGTTATGGTGGCAACCCTGCCGGCTTTGTGCTGGAGGTTGATGGCAAACAGATTTATTTTGCAGGCGATACCGGTTTAACCATCGAAATGAAGGTTTTGGCAGATATCTATAACCTCGATTATGCCATTTTACCTATCGGCGGAAACTACACGATGGATGTTGATGATGCATTAATCGCGACTAAATATTTCGATTGCGATAAGGTAATCGGCGTTCACTATAATACCTTTCCGGTAATCGAAATCGATACCAAGGATGCTTTGGATAAATTTGAACGTGAAAAGAAAACGTTATTGTTGCCTGAAATCGGCGAGACGATAAGTTTGTAGTTTTATACGGATTACAAATCTGCCCACAATACCGTCATTTCGAGCGGAACGCAGTGGAGTGGAGAAATCTGTCTCGAGGCAGATCTCTCCACTTTGCTATGCTACGGTCGAGATGACGGTTATTATTAAGAGGATATGGCGGTCGTCTCTAGCGCAAGTCTTAGTGCTGATGGACAAAAGCAAAGGCCCGACTTGTGCTTTATTAAACTTTGAAAGGTACAATGGAAAGATGCTGAAATAAATTCAGCACGACGACTGAGCAGGGGCATTCTATCAAGCTATACCAAAACAAAAAAGGCCTCCGACTTTCATCGGAGACCTTTTCAAATTATAAACCTGAACCTAATTCTTTTTAGCAGCTTCTTTGTTTGCTTTGTAGCGCATATCAGCTGTACCGTCTTTTTTTGTAGGACCAGCAACTTTGGTTACTGCTTTTGCTTTATTTTCTTTAAAACGCATATCCGGAGTACCGTCTGCTTTTACTTTAGCAGTTGTAGTAGTGGTTTTGGTCTCTACTTTTTTAGCCTCTTGTTTTACGCCTGCTTTTACTGGTGCAGTTGTAGTTTTTACTTCTTTTTTAGCAACTGTTTTTGCTTTAGCCGGAGCTGTTGTTGCTGGTGTTTGAGCAAATGCTGTTGTTAAACCAAATGCTGCGATTGCGATTAAACTCAATAACTTTTTCATAATTTTTAGATTTGTTTTTAATTGTTATGAATCTTCTTCGTTTCACTCCGAGGTTTCATAATTTCTGATTTTTGTTTTACTCGTTTATTTTGTTGATATAAAATTCATAAATCGATATGAAGTTTTAATGAAGATAACGAATATTTTTATTTTTTAAATATATCCCCTTCAACATTGTATTATAAATGCAAGTGCTTAATAAAAACCAGTTTAATTTTTTGGATCGTTATAGGTAGGTTTATCTTAATGCGCTGCCAGCCAGTTATCACCCTCTCCAATTTCCACAACAATCGGTACGGTTAATTTCATGGCATTGGCCATTTTATCCTGGATAATGGCTTTCATTACCTCTTTTTCCGATTTTAATACATCAAACACCAACTCATCATGCACCTGCATGGTCATGGTTGATTGCAGGTTCTGTGCTTTCATCTCTTTATGGATATTGATCATCGCAATTTTGATCATATCAGCAGCAGAGCCCTGTATAGGCGCGTTAATGGCATTTCGTTCTGCAAAACCACGTACAGTTTGGTTTGCAGAGTTAATATCACGTAAATAGCGCCTCCTGCCCATTATCGTTTCTACAAATCCATTTTCACGCGCAAAATTCATCGTATCGCTCATGTAACGTTTAATGCCGGGATACTGTGCAAAATACTGCTCGATAATTTCTGCAGCTTCTTTACGCGGGATACCCAGGTTTTGTGATAAACCAAATGCTGATTGACCGTAAATAATACCAAAGTTTACCGCTTTTGCATTTCTGCGCTGTGTACCATCTACCTCTTCAATACTTACACCATATACTTTAGCTGCAGTGGCGGTGTGGATATCGATACCTTTACTGAAAGCATCAAGCATATTTTCTTCCTTACTGATTTCTGCAATGATGCGCAATTCGATCTGCGAATAATCGGCAGATAACAGGATATGGTTTTCATCCCTTGCAATAAAGGCCTTACGTACTTCCCTGCCACGTTCGGTACGGATCGGGATGTTCTGTAAATTTGGATTATTAGAACTTAACCTGCCGGTTGCAGCCACAGCCTGGTTATATGAAGTATGCACCCTGCCGGTTTTTGGGTTGACCATTAAAGGCAGCGCATCAACATAAGTTGATTTAAGCTTCTGTAACTGGCGGAAATCTAAAATATCCTGTACGATATCACTTTTACTCGCTAAGGCCATTAAAACGTCCTCTCCGGTCTGATATTGACCTGTTTTGGTCTTTTTAGCTTTTGGATCAAGCTGGAGTTTGTCAAACAGCACCTCTCCCAACTGTTTTGGGGAGGCCAGATTGAATTTTATTCCCGCTTTATCATAAACATTCTGTTCGAACTTGATGATTTCAGTCTCCAGTTCTTTAGAATATGCCTGTAAAGTTTCGATATCAATGCGGACACCTTCCTTTTCGATATCGGCCAATACATATACCAAAGGGTTTTCAATTTCCTCCGCCAGTTTAGCGGCATTGAGTTCTTTTAATTTCGGTTCGAAAGTATGCGCCAACTGTAAAGTTACATCGGCATCTTCTGCGGCATAATCAACCACATCAATTACCGGAACATCGCGCATGGTTAACTGGTTTTTACCTTTCGGGCCGATTAATTTGGTGATCGAAATCGGCGAATAACCAAGATAGTTTTCTGACAGCACATCCATTCCGTGGCGGGTATCCGGGTCGATTAAATAATGGGCCAGCATGGTATCAAAAAGTTTTCCTTTTACTTCAACACCGTACCATTTTAATACAAGAATGTCGTATTTGGTATTCTGACCTATTTTTTCGATGGATTCATTCTCCAGTACCACCCTAAATTCATCAACAATCTGCTGGGCCTCTTCCCTAGCTGCCGGAACAGGGATATAATAGCCGGTACCTGGTTTTATAGAGAAAGATAAACCCACCAGATCGGCCATGTTGGCGTCGGTGCCGGTGGTTTCTGTATCAAAGGAGATCCGTTTTTCGGCCAACAATAATTTAATCAAATCGGCACGTTGTGCTGCCGTATCTACCAGTTGATAATCGTGTTCGGTATTTTCGATGGTTTTGGCCGGAAGTTTTTCTGCCGGTTCCTCTTCAATGGTATTGGTGTATTGTATGGTTTCAACAGGTTGTCCGAACAGATCGGTTTGGGTACCTTCCTGAAAACGCGCAGTAGTAACCGAAAATTCGTCGCCAAATACCCTGCGGCCCAAAGTCCTGAATTCTAATTCGGTAAATAAAGGCTCTAATAAATCGCGGCTCGGATCGCAAAGTTCTAAACTGGCTTCATCCAGTTCAACCGGAACATCCAGTAAAATGGTGGCCAGTTTTTTAGATAGCAAACCCTGTTCGGCGAAATTCTCCACATTTTCGCGTTGTTTGCCTTTTAATTCGTGTGAGTTTTCGATAATTTTCTCCATCGAGCCATATTGCTTGATCAAAGCTTTTGCGGTTTTTTCGCCAATACCCGGAATCCCCGGAATGTTATCAACAGCATCGCCCCACAATCCTAAAATATCGATTACCTGTAATACATTTTCGATCTCCCATTTTGCCAATACTTCCTTTACACCCAAAATTTCCATCTCGTTACCCATACGGGCAGGTTTGTAGATGAAAATATTTTCGGAAACCAGTTGTGCAAAATCTTTATCAGGTGTCATACAATATACCTGATAGCCTTTTTGTTCTGCTTTTTTAGCAAGTGTGCCGATAATATCGTCGGCCTCGTAACCATCAGAGGTAATAACCGGGATATTGAAACCGGTGATCAGTTTAATTACATAAGGCATTGCAGCGGCCAGATCCTCGGGCATGGCCTGGCGTTGTGCCTTGTAAGCTTCGAATGTAGTATGCCTTTCGGTTGGTGCTTCAGTATCGAAAACAACAGCAATATGTGTCGGTTTTTCTTTCTTCAGCACATCCAGCAGGGTATTGGTAAAGCCCATTACTGCCGATGTATTGATGCCTGTTGAGGTAAAACGCGGATTTTTACTTAGTGCAAAATGCGCCCTGTACATTAGCGCCATACCGTCGAGGAGAAAGAGTTTTTTCATATTATGATTTCACTGATTAAATGATTGCACCGATAAACCCAATGATATACTTACCGGATGATATATTAACCAAAGTTAAAGGTTTAGAAGAGATATACATTCAATTTAACTGAAAAAGAATGCTAATATTACCATGATAAAATTGTAGAAGGCATGTAATAAAATTGAATATATCAAACCGTATTTAATTCTCAGATAGCCCAGAGATAACCCCATAAACCCTTGTGAGATAACAAATAAGATAAAAGCAGGATCGCTTAATGTTAATCCTTTAATATTGTTCAAATGTATCAATCCGAATATAATGGCAGAATAATAAAGAAGATAGCCAAACGATCTTTGTTGAAAAACCAGCCTCTTGCGTATATCCATCGTTTTAAAATATACTTGAAGGATTAATGCAATAAAAATAAAAAAGAGATATACAGGCCATGTAAGGAAACTGCTCTTTATAAAGTAATTTGAGATCAGGCCCAAGGTAAAACACACAAAATATATTGGCAGATATTTCTTTCTCAGATGCCATCTAAATAAAAACTCTTCTAAAACTGGTGCAATAATACAAACCAAAAGTAAGGTCACGGTTAACCCATATTTCTTGAGAATATCGATTTCCTGAACATATTCCTTAATAATTTTAAAATGAACTAAAATATAATAGGTGGTTATTACTAAACCTGCAAAAAATAGATCAAGCAGGAGCAACCACAACATATCTCTCCAAAGAGATTTGTTATCTTTACTGAGTTTTAAAAGTTTTGGCTTTCTTAAGAATTGCCAAAATGTAGAGAGCGTTTCAATCATTATTGTTTTTAGATATTATTTTTAAATAATTTACGTTGTATCCCGATATTGCTAACTTATGAAGATTTTTAACCTTTTTATTTTATTTTTTTCAATAACGCTTACCACTTATGCCCAGGATTTTATCGTTAAAAACAATGATGATGTGATCAGGGGAACCATTAAGGGTACCGATTATTTTTCGGTTTTTATCAGTGCCAATGATGAAGCAGATGTGATTTTGCCCGCAAAGGATGTAAAAAACTTTTTCTGGAACGGCGATAGTTTTGTAAGTAAAGGCTTTGCAAACGGCCGTAATTTCGAGTACCGTTTTGTAAAAGTAATCGAAATGGGTACAGTTAATCTTTATTCTTTCGGTGGAGGCACTTTGGTGCCGGCGGTAAAAGAGAAAAAGGTAAAATTCAGACCTTCAATCGGTATTGGTACCGGAACCGGCGGTTATGGCGGCATGGGTATGGGCGGGGGCATAAGCATTGGCGGTGGACGGAGTTCTGCACCTGAGCGACCGGCCGGAGCACCTGTTGTGCGCTACTTTATCGAAAAACCTGGCGCCGGACCCTTACAGGAAGTGCCGATGAAAGCCATAACCGATGATGCAAAAAAAACTGAAGTTAAAAATATCCTGTTGCAAAAAATGGGCGATCAGCCAGCATTAAAAGCCAAAATAGAAGTTGGCGCCGACTTTAATACCCGCGATGTAACGGAATGGGTAAAGGAGTATAACGCGACAAAGAAATAAATAGGATTAATAATGGATTTTGGGATTGCAGGATCGATTTCGCTAAATGATATATACCGAACTTTTTTAGATTACCTTGCGCAGCAGTTTAACAGGTGATCGTTAACCATTCCGGTAGCCTGCATGTGTGCATAACAGATGGTGGTGCCAAAAAACTTAAAGCCACGTTTTTTCATGTCTTTGCTGATGCGGTCTGATAATTCGGTTCGTGGTGGAACATCGCCCATTTTTTCGATACGGTTCTGGATCGGTTTACCATCGGGCACAAAACTCCACATGTATTTTGAGAAACTGTCAAATTCTTTCTGGATTTCGATAAAAAGTTTGGCGTTTGTAATGGCGCTATTTACCTTTAAGCGGTTACGGATAATGCCTTCATCGTTCATTAACCTTTCTACATCCTTTTCGGTAAAAGCAGCTACTTTTTTAACATCGAAACCTGCAAAAGCCTTACGGTAATTTTCGCGCCGGCGGAGAATGGTAATCCAGCTCAAACCGGCCTGCGCACCTTCCAATATTAAAAACTCAAATAAAATTTTATCATCATAAACCGGCTTCCCCCATTCTTCATCATGGTATTTAATGTAAAGCGGATCGGAAGTGGCCCAGGAGCAGCGTATTTTTGAGTCCTTAGTCTTTAGTCCAGAGTCTTGAGTCATGTTATGCGAACTTTGCGGGGTTGTTAATCATAAAGTTTAATAGTTTGCTTATTTCTTCACATTGGGCATCCAAATCATTGAATTTCTCTTCAGAAATGTAATTGCAGGCCAAAGCTACATCTAACCAAACCTGGGTTTCACCATTTTCCATATCAGCATCTGTTAATTTACTGATGAAATGATTTGGGTACCTTCTCTTTTTGTAAGCTTCTCCAATACAACTACAAACAGATCTTGAAGATCTGCGGATTTGGTCTGTCAAACTGTATTGCTCTGATTTAGGAAAGTCTTTTGTCAAGGTAAAGATATCCATCAAAAGAGTGAATCCCTTTTTGTATGCTATTAATTCTCTAAATTTCCCCATCTTTTTTAACTAATATAAGCATTTGGGAAGAGAAATAGACTTAGGACTACAGACTGTGGACTAAGAACTCAATTCATCCCAATACTCAACAGCTCTCCTGTAATGCGGGATTACGATGCTGCCGCCTACCAGGTTGGCGATCATGAAGATTTCGTTCATTTCGTCGTTGTTTACGCCTGCATCGAAACACTTACCCAGATGATATTTAATACAATCGTCGCAGCGCAATACCATCGATGCCACCAGGCCCAACATTTCTTTTGTTTTAACATCTAAAGCACCATCGGCATAGGAAGTGGTATCTAAAGCGAAAAACCGTTTGATGTTCGTATTCGCTGTTTCCATTATCCTATCGTTCATTTTTTCGCGATAGCCGTTAAATTCTTCTACTAACTTTCCCATATTTAATTATTGACGGAATGAATTTTGAATGAGAGAATGACGTTAATGTCGAATACGATCCGTTTAATCAAGATTGATTTCTTCCAGTGGATTCCAGAATACTTTTTTAAAGTTAACCACCTTATCATTTTTAACTTCAACACCTTCCTGCTTTAACAGTTCTTCCATTAATTCGGGTGGTTTAAAATGGAATTTTCCGGTAAGGAGGCCGCTGCTGTTCACCACACGGTGTGCAGGTACCTTGGGGTGGGCCGTACCGGCATAAAGCATGGCATGCCCAACCATCCGCGATGATTTTGCCGCACCCAAACTTTTGGCAATTGCCCCATAAGAAGTAACCCGTCCCTTTGGGATCAGGCGGGCAATCTCATAAACCTGTTCGTAAAAATTGGTGTCCATTATTCAAAAGAAAATTGAATATAGTTAATATTTTTATCGTGTAAGAGGTATTTTTTCTCGTAATAGGTTTTGATCGATAATACATCGTCAACCAGGTCAGAAGTATATAAATGATCGGTGTTTTTATGTACAGGCAAACTTAATTCTGCAACTTTTTCGCAGGTATAAGCATAAAGTTGATCGTTATCGGTTTTTAAATTAACCCTACCACCTGATTTTAAAACCAGTTTGTACCTGTTCAAAAATGCAGGAAACGTTAATCGTTTTTTCTCGCGGCTATCCTGCGGTTGTGGATCAGGAAAGGTAATCCAGATCTCGTCGATCTCCCCTTCGCTAAAATAATCCAGTATGTTTTCGATCTGGATCCTTAAAAAAGCAACATTATCTATCCCATCTTCTATCGCTGTTTTTGCTCCACGCCAAATGCGGTTACCCTTGTAATCAACGCCGATAAAATTCTTTTCAGGGAACAGCCTGGCCAGATTTACCGAATATTCGCCCTTGCCACATGCCAGTTCGAGCACAATAGGATTGTTGTTTTTAAAATGTGCTGAAGCCCAATTGCCTTTCAAGGCCTTCCCTGCATCTAATTGATATACGTTTGCAAATGTTTCGATTTCTGCAAAACGCCTAAGTTTATCTTTACCCAAAAGTTTTTTTTCTGCAAAAATACAATTAAATCAATAATCGATGTTTCTTTTGCCAGAAAGATTAATGTGAGTCTTAGTTAAGAATCGTATTTTTGTGGTCTATAAAATTACCGTGGAAAAAGAAGCTAAAATATATGTTGCAGGCCATCGTGGTATGGTGGGTTCGGCTATTTACCGTAAACTGCAGAAAGAGGGTTACCAAAATATCATCACCAGAACTTCTGCTGAGCTGGATTTACGCAACCAACAGGCCGTAACCGATTTCTTTGCAGAAGAAAAACCTGATTATGTTTTTCTTGCTGCGGCAAAAGTTGGTGGTATAGTAGCTAACAATACCTACAGGGCTGATTTTCTGTATGAGAATTTAGCCATCCAGAACAACGTAATCCACAATGCTTATGTAAACGGTGTGAAAAAGCTGATGTTTTTAGGCTCAAGCTGTATTTACCCCAAAATGGCTCCACAGCCCTTAAAAGAAGATTATCTGTTAACCGGAACTTTAGAGCATACCAACGAGCCTTATGCCATTGCCAAAATTGCAGGGATCAAAATGTGCGATGCTTACCGCGATCAGTATGGATGTAATTTTATTTCGGTAATGCCAACCAACCTTTATGGTTACAACGATAATTACCATCCCCAAAATTCGCATGTTTTGCCGGCGCTGATCCGTAAGGTGCACGAAGCAAAAATCAATAACGAAAAAGAAGTGGTGGTTTGGGGATCGGGTTCGCCGATGCGCGAATTCTTATTTGCCGATGATCTGGCCGATGCCTGTTATTTCCTGATGCAAAACTATAATGAACCCCATCTGATCAACATCGGTACCGGACACGATTTAACCATTAAAGACCTTGCCCTGCTTATTAAAGATGTGTTGGGCTTTGAAGGTGAACTGGTATTTGATGCCAGCAAACCCGACGGAACACCGCGTAAATTAATGGACGTAAGTAAACTGCACAATTTAGGCTGGAAACATCAGATTGAACTGCGCGAAGGTATCGCATTGGCTTACCAGGATTTCGAAAGCAGGTATTAAAATAATTTTTCATCGGTGCGCTGGATAACATCCTGCGCACTTTTTTATTTTTTAGCCCCCGGATCATAAATGGCTACGGCCACCTGGCTATCGGCACAGCCGTAATATAAAAACCATTTCTTTTTAAAGTAAACCAGGCCTTCTATAAAAACCGTGCCTGCAGGGTATTGCCCGCTCTTTTCAAATGATGCTGTAGGCACGAAAAAAGGTTGGTCGAGCCGGGCGATCACTTTTGATGGATTTTTCAGATCGAACAGCACTTGCCCGGCCGAATAGGTATTGGCTGTATAGTTGGTATCCCTTTCGGCATCACCCCTGTTTTTGCCGTTATATAAAACTAAAATGCCCTTATCGGTAACAATTGCCGGCGGACCGCATTCGGTTAGATCGCTGTCGAAGTAGTTTTTTCTGGGTTTTATAATTAAATCTAAATCACCTTTTGCATTTAAAGTAGGTTCCCAATTGATGAGATCGACTGAAGTAGCTATATTCATGAAACGTTCTCCCCAGTACATCATGTATCTGCCGTTTATTTTGGTAATTACCTGTTTACCATTTTCTACCTTGGTAACAATCGAACCCGATTTGCATTTGAGATCGTGAAACTTACCATTGTAGGCTTTATTAAATGCAGGGCCGTGCTTGGTCCAGTGTTTCAAATCTTTGGATGTGGCTACCGCCAGGCGGAATATATTGCGGTTCCATTGGGTATAAAGCATCACATACAAACCCTCAGCGGTAACTGCAATTCGTGGATCTTCACAACCACCCGGCCATTCGTATGCTTTCTGATCATCTTCGTCAGGGTAGAGTACCGGCTCCAGATACCGTTTCATTTTAATACCATCATTACTTTCGGCAATACCTATCCTCGAAGTGCGCATACCAATACCATTTCCCGATTTATCCTCACCACGGTACAGCACATATATTTTATTTTTGTTTACAGTGGCAGCTGGATTAAACACATCGCCCGCTTCCCATGCTATTTTTTGTTTACTCATGGGGTCGAGAAAAAAACTTTCGTTTTTTGGCGAAATAATCGGATTAACATTTTCAGGTCGTATAAATGGCCCTATTGCCCAGTTGGGAAGTTGATTCTGGGCATTAGCTATAAACGCTAACGGAAGAAAAACTGTGAAAAAGAATAAGTGTAAAGCAACTCTGTTCATAAAGCTAAAATACCTAATTAATCTGGTAAGTGGATGATGGTTAGATTATTGCTAATTAAATCAATCATGCCTAAATATCCTATTCAACTTTTTGTTTAAATGTCTCATTTTAAACAGGTAATTTTCTTCTCCACATCATTCGGGATTTAGTTAATATTTATTCGTACATCGATTCTTATTATAGTTAAAATTGATATATTTGATATTATAAATAAATTTTGATTATATGACCCTTGTTCAGCTCGAATATATTGTTGCCGTTGATACTTACAGAAGTTTTGTAACTGCTGCTGATAAGTGTTTTGTTACCCAGCCAACCTTGAGCATGCAGGTGCAAAAACTGGAAGAGTTGATCAATGTTAAAATCTTCGACAGGAGTAAACAACCGGTGAGTCCTACAGAGATAGGATCGCAGATTATTGCGCAGGCAAGAATCATTTTGCAGGAAAGCGGTAAGATCAAAGAACTGATCAACAGTCAGCAGCAGGATGTTTTGGGTGAATTAAAAATCGGCGTTATACCAACTGTAGCCCCTTATTTATTGCCCGAGGTAATTTCGGCCATGCTGGAGAAATACCCTGAGCTTAAGCTTTTAATCTGGGAATATACCACCGAAGATATTATCCATCATTTAAAAACGGGGGTACTGGATTGCGGGATTTTGGCTACCCCTTTAACCGATCCGAACATTACCGAAACCCCATTGTATTACGAAAATTTTGTAAGTTATATTAGTAAAAACAGCAAGCTTTATAAAAAGAAAGCCGTTGATGCAGAAGACCTGAACGACGAAAATATCTGGCTGTTAAACGAGGGGCATTGTATGCGGAACCAGGTGTTAAATATCTGCCGTTCTACAAAAAATAACAGGTTACAGGGCTTGGAATACAATACCGGAAGTGTAGAAACATTGGTGCGCATGGTTGATTTAAATGGTGGTGCCACCTTACTGCCCGAACTGGCCATAGCAGAGTTAAATGCCAAACAGACCAGTAAGATCCGTCATTTTAAATCTCCGGAGCCTGTTCGCGAAATCAGTTTGGTTACGCACAAAAACTTCATCAAAAAACGGATGCTGATTGCTTTAAAAGATGAAATTTTAGAAATCATTCCAAAGGCCATGAAGCAGAAAAAGAAAAAAGATATTGTAGGGATTTAATCTTCTTGCGAAGTTTGAAGGGGGCTGTGCGAAGGGAAACTTCGCAAGTTTGCCTGCGATTCGTCATGCTGAACTTGTTTTATTCGCCATTTTTATTGTTATTCAATGGTCTAATAGCTACTACGTGGTCAGCATCTTTCTTGCTATAAAGACCCTGAAATGAATTCAGGGTGACGGCCTCTGATAAAGGTTCGCGTTAATAAGATGTATTTATTTAAACCTCGGTAGCTAATTCCTTATCCACATGATCAGCCAGTTTGTAGCTTTGTGCTTCGGGGTTTTTATCTTCTAAAAAGATAAGTATAATCAGTGAAATAATTGGAATTAAAAAAGAAATCAAAAACCAGAACCAAAACTTGCGACCTGTTCTTTTTGCTAAAAAACCGGCAAGTAACTGTGGCGATAATAAAAGCCCCAGTACAATCGTTCCAAGGATTATCTCTGGCATTTTTTAATGGATTATTGCCTGTAATTTAAACCTTTAATATTATTGGTTCTGTTTTTCAACCGGAGGGCCAGAAAGCAATCCTTTGATATCGCTCTCCACTTCTTCTTCCTCACCTTTTTTCTTTTTCTTTTTTTTGTCTTTCAGGCCTTTTCCACTTAAACGTTCTTCGATAACTTTATCGTATTCTGTTTGCTGTTCAGGTCTTAATACGTTGCGGATATTTTTGGTGGTTTCGTTCTGTAGTTTATAGAATTTATCTATATCCTCCTCGCGCGAATTTCCGGCCTGTTGTTTTTTGATTAAATCGGCTTGTTCTTTAGCCTGGTTAAAAGTGAAGCTATAAATTACACTTTTTTGCGTACCGTTAAGTTTTAACCTTTTATCAAGGTCTTCTACATTTTTTTGTGCAATTTCTGTAGGTGTTGGCACTTTGTTCTGCTGTGCACTCACCAATCCATTTACACCAACAACAATTAAAAATAAAATTACAAGCCTTTTCATTTCGAACATTTTAATATGTGCGAAGTTACTTAATTATCTTAAAACAAGAAAGTCCCGATTTAAATCGGGACTTTCTTAAAAATTTATAGGAATTGTAGCTTACAAAGCTTTTTTGTAAAGTTCTGCAACTGCATCCCAGTTAATTACATTCCAGATTGCCGCTAAATAATCAGGGCGTTTGTTCTGGTATTTTAAGTAATATGCGTGTTCCCAAACATCGATACCTAAAATTGGAGTACCTTTTACTTCAGCGATATCCATTAAAGGGTTATCCTGGTTAGGGGTAGAAGAAACCTGAAGTTTTTTATCAGCACCAACTGATAACCAGGCCCAGCCCGAACCGAAACGGGTAGCACCAGCTTCCTGTAATTTTGTTTTAAGATCAGCAAACGAACCGAAAGTTTCGTTGATTGCTTTTGCTAAATCGCCGGTTGGCTCGCCACCTTTATTTGGGCCTAAAATGTTCCAGAATAAAGAGTGGTTATAATGACCGCCACCATTGTTTCTAACAGCAGCAGGGAATTTTGAAATGTGTTTTACAATTTCCTCGATGCTCGAAGTCGCTTCAGGTTTACCTTCTAATGCTTTGTTTAAGTTGGTAACGTAAGCCTGATGATGTTTATCGTGGTGGATTTCCATCGTAGTTTTATCGATATGCGGTTCTAATGCATCGGTTGCGTAGTGTAACGCAGGTAATTCAAAAGCCATAATGTTTATGTTTTAAGATTTAAAAATGTTTCTAGTAGCAAATATAACATTAGAACGTTAAGATTTGTTCATGTTATTATCATCAAATCGTTTTCTGGGTTAATGTTGTAATGTTGGCAGGTTTCAAAGTTGGAAAGTTTAAGGAGGAAAACGTTTTTCTTTGGGTTATGGTTGATGGTTTTTTGGATCAGCGTAAGGTAATCAACCATAATACCATGAGCGATTAACTGTTGGCTATAAAGCTGTGAGCCAATCCCCGCACCGGTCCAGCGCTATCGCTTCTTCGCGAAAAACCCTTTCATCAAAGCCCCGCATTCTTCTGCCATTACCCCGCCTTTCAGTACCGTTTTAGGGTGAAGCAGATTTGCATTCTTGGAGATAAAACCTCTTTTTTCTTCCCGTGCACCGTAAACAATTCGGCCAATCTGGGTCCAGTAACTTGCACCTGCGCACATTACGCAAGGTTCGATGGTTACATATAAAGTACAATCCCTTAAATATTTTCCGCCGATGGTTTGGGCGGCCGAAGTAAATGCCTGCATCTCGGCATGTGCCGTAACATCGTTAAAACGCTCAGTGAGATTATAGCCACGGCCAATAACGCGGTTTTTGCTTACCACAATGGCTCCTATCGGAATTTCATCAGCTGCCAGGGCTTTTTTCGCTTCCTCTAAAGCCAGTTTCATATAATGGATATCTTCTTCAGCAGGATCGGTATCTTCGAAATTGTAAAAACTCATAGCGCAAATATAGGGTAACACTTCCGAAGTTTACAGCGCCTGGTGCGTTGGCAAAACTTCGGAAGTTTCTATAGGCCAAAGCGCAGGCGAATTTCGGAAGTCTAAAGATAATTTTTTGAAGCGCAGTTTCAATGCTTATCGGTTTGCTTCGGTCCTGCTTTGCGTTACTTCCGATGAAAAATCGGAATCACTTCAATCAGGGCTAATTTACGAAGGTTTGTGCTAAGACTTCCGAAGTTTCGAAGGCCATTGCGTTGAAAAACTTCGGAAGTCTTAAGATAATTTTTTGAAGCGCAATTGTTGTGCTTATTGGCTGCCGCGGTCCTGCTCTCTGTCACCCGACGTGAAGTCGGGTGCTACACCAGCTTACTCCCATTAGGTACTTTGCTTTGTACTGCGGTTAATACAATATCTCCGTTTTCATCGGCAAAACCCGTAACCAAAAACTCCGACATAAATTTGCCGATCTGCTTTTTAGGGAAATTGATTACGCCAACAATCTGTTTGCCGGGCAGTTCTTCCAGTGCATAATGTTTGGTAATCTGCGCGCTGCTCATTTTAATACCGAATTCACCAAAATCTACTTTTACTTTGTAGGCCGGTCTGCGGGCTTCAGGAAACTCAAAGGCTTCCAGAATGGTGCCCACCCTTAATTCTACTTTTTCGAAATCATCCCAGGTAATCTGTTCCATCACATAATTTTTAATGTATCTCCCCAAAAGTATAAATTATCTGCGATTAGGGCAGTTCATGGTCAATATTACAGCTTAAAAAACAGGTGATAACCAACATGATTTTATAAAAAATTTGCGATTTATATTTTAACCTCTATCTTTATGCAACCGTTTGCATAACCAGATATAAAATAATTTAAAACCATGTATTTATTAGGAATCGATTTAGGTACCTCCTCTATAAAAGTTGCAATTGTTGATGTAGCCACACAAAAAAAAGTGGTTACCGTTCAATATCCGGATGAAGAAACAGCAATCAAATCCCTGCAACCGGGCTGGGCAGAGCAATCGCCTGATGATTGGTGGCAGAACGTTCAGCAGGCCATACTTAAATTAAATGCTACCGGATTGTTCGATCCCAAAGAGATTAAATCAATCGGTATTGCCTATCAGATGCACGGTTTGGTAGTGGTAGATCAAAATCAAAAGGTTCTGCGCGATAGCATTATCTGGTGCGATAGCCGAGCTGTTGAGTTGGGTAACGGAGCTTTTGAGGCCATTGGTGCCGAAAAATCATTAAAACACCTGTTAAACTCCCCGGGCAA
This sequence comes from Pedobacter sp. UBA5917, assembly GCF_002432345.1. Lineage (GTDB taxonomy): Bacteria > Bacteroidota > Bacteroidia > Sphingobacteriales > Sphingobacteriaceae > Pedobacter. The sequence continues at coordinate 384 of NZ_DJDT01000275.1, read as the reverse complement.
CTTTACAGCCTCAAAACTCGCCTGGGTAAAAGAAAATGAACCTGATGTTTATGAACATATAGATAAGGTAATGCTACCGGGTGATTTTATTGCCATGAAATTGACAGGCGAAATTACCACCAGTATTTCTGCCCTTTCTGAGGGGATTTTCTGGGACTTCGAAAACCACGAAATTTCTAAAGACGTGCTGAATTATTATGGCATTAACGAACAGCTTATCCCTACCGTAAAACCATTATTCTCGGCACATGGTTATTTAAAAGCTGATATTGCTTCTTTATTGGGCTTAACAGCAGGTATTCCCGTTGCTTATAAATCAGGCGACCAGCCGAATAATGCACTTTCTTTAAATGTATTAAAACCGGGCGAAGTGGCTGCAACAGC
>NZ_DJDT01000250.1 GCF_002432345.1 Pedobacter sp. UBA5917 | reverse complement strand
CATATTCCTGCTGTTCCAGGAGCTAACTTTATCACGTTTATCGTACACATATTTTGTACCATTGGCTTTGTTATTTTTTGTGGTGATGAACAGAGAATACAAAGCATGGCTGATTAACGAGAGGTACAATACGTAAGAAATAATCTTGATCAGAATATTGCCCGATAGCAGATGTGAATACCAGTTAAACTGTTCCCTTGCTGCTGATGCGGGTAACAACAGCTGCAGATTGCCCAATAAATGGATAATCAGGAAAAAGCAAAGGAAAAGTCCTGTTGCTGCCATAATGAGCTTATAAATTAAGGTAGTATGTTTCATTATTGCCGCTGTTTAAAACGTGATTACTTTATGCCCGTTTACCAAAGTCCGATTACCTTCCACCATAAACCACCCACTAAAAACCACACCAGCAAAAACAATGTACAGATAAAAAAGCCGTGTTTCCACCAATCTTTAATATCAACATAAGTGCTTCCGAAAAATATTGGTGCTGGTCCGTGCCCATAGTGCGTTAAAGAACCCATTAAAGAGGCACAGGCACCCAGGAAAATAGCGAGCATGGTTCCGGGTACACCTACCGCAATACCAACTGAAAGAAAAACAGAGTACATGGCGGCGGCCTGTGCAGTTGCACTGGCGAACATATAGTGGCAATAGGAATAAACCAGAATAATTACAGGAAAGGCCATCTGCCAGCTCAAATGGGCCATTTTTTCACCTACCAAATGTCCGAACCAGCCAATAAACCCCAGCGAGTTAAGAAACGATCCCATCATCACCAATGATGAAAACCAGACAATTGTATCCCAGGCCCCTTTCTCTGCCTTAACATCTTCCCAGTTAAGCACACCACATAAAAGCAGGATACACAGACCGATTAAAGCACCGGTAGTTGCATCTATTGCAAACAGGTTTCCAAAAATCCAGAGCACGAGTAAAATCACAAAGGTGGCAATCATTAACCACTCTGGTGTGGTAACAGGCCCCATTTCCTTTAGCTGCTTTGCCGCTAAAGCCGGTGCTTCTTTGGTCGATTTTAATTCAGGAGGGAAAAACCGGTATAAAAATATGGGGATCAATAAAAAGCATACCAATCCGGGTACTATTGCTGCTACGGCCCAACTTCCCCAGGTAATGGTTATGCCCAGGTCTTTTGCAAATTTCTGCGCCATGGGGTTACTTGCGGTAGCGGTTAAAAACATTACCGAAGTGATCATATTGGCGTTATAACTGCTTAAAGTTAAAAATGCGCCTATTTTCCGGTGTGTTCGCGGTTCTTCGGGTACCGAGCCCATATTTACCGCAATGGATTTCATGATCGGAAAAATTACCCCTCCGGCCCTTGCGGTATTGCTCGGAATTGCCGGAGCGAGGATCAGATCGGCTGTATTTAACCCATAAGCCAACCCTAAAGGACTTTTGCCAAAAATTTTGATAAAACTATAGGCAATACGTGTTCCCAAACCGGTTTTAATAAATCCCCTCGCTATAAAAAACGCCAGACCGATAAGCCAGATGGTAGAATTACCGAAACCACTTAAAGCATTGGTAATGGATTTTGTGGGATCGCCCGGGGCAAGTACCTGCGTGGCGGCACAAAGCGTAATGCCGATAATGGCCATTGTACCCATGGATGCCGCTTTGGAGATAATGCCTACAATGGTTGCTACAAAAATAGCCAACAGGTGCCATGCATTGGGTTTTACACCTTCGGGAGCAGGAATTACCCAGATAATTACGCCAACGATAAGGGTAAGAATAAGCGATTTGAAATTTACTTCTTTCATGTTTTTAGGTTAAAAGCGTATCTGTAATTGAACATATCCGAGGTTATGGTTATAAGTGGTGGTAAGCGGCACCTGATTTTTAAACTTATCAATGGCTACGCCAACCTGCAGTGCGGCAAAAAAATCATCGGCAAAAACCAGCGATACATTTGGAATAACCGTTTGCCGTGGATTGCTGGCAAGCCTATAATTTTCATCAAGGTATTCGTAACGGCACGAAAATTCGACTGCACGGAGCCTTCGGCTGCCATGGTTAAGCCTTAATGTTGGGAAGAAATAAAATCCCTGCATTTTATATTCGCTGATATCCGGCCTTTCGGGTTGTTTATCGGCATTAAAGGCCAAAAAATTGGCACCGGTTTTATATTCGGTCATCAGCAACAAAACAAGTTTATCAGAAAGCGGGATCTTTGCCGTGGCATCTATTCCGTAGGCATTTCCGATATCGCTATCGGCCAAACTACCGGAGCCCACATTTACCCCAACGGTAAAATTCTTCAGCAGGTCGGTTTCTAACCTTGCATACAGGTTTTTCGTATTGTTATCGTCTGATGTCTGGTTTTTATTATTTCCGTTATAAGCGCCTGCGAAATACCGGAGTTTACCACTGGGAATTACATTGCCCAGCACTGAAAGTCCGGTTTGAAAACTCTGCCAACCGTTTTTACCAAAGGCATAATATTGATTGGAAAAATCGAGTGTACGGATAATATCTACCGCAACGGCATCTTCAATTCCAAAAAACGGTCTGAATTGCCCCGCCTGCAACTGAAAATATGGATTGAGCGAATATTTTATGTAGGCATTTTCGAGCACTTTATTACTGGGATCGCTGTTAAATTCGGCAAGATTGGCAAGTATATTGGCCGAAAAATGATCATTAATATCCCCTTTTACCATTACCCTGGCACGTTTTACCAGAAAAGTATTGGATATCGCCTTCGATGTTGCCGGATCAAATTGTTTGCCGTTAATGTCTACATCTTTATTTAAGGAAAGTACATAACGGGTTTGCAGCACGCCGGCAAAGGTCATTTTTCTTTTATAGGCCGAATAATTTTTAAGGGTATCGGTTAAGGTCGTTCGGTCTTTTTGCTGGGCACAGGCAAGCGAAATAAATCCCAGGTATGCCATGATTGTTAATCTGTAGCGTTTTTTCACGTAGTAAAATTTAGATGTGCTTATCCTAAATATAAACAGATATTTTAAAAAAGCCAACCGCATTGACATTTTTTAGACAAAAAACCTGACAAACATCAATACATTAACTACTACAAGCATGTAATCATACGTATTAATCAGGATAATACAAGCCCATCATTTGGCATTAATCATTTTTTAATTTTTTATTAACCACCTAAATTAATTTTATCACAGGGTATTCTTTTAATATCCAGAATACCAGCTAACCATCTGTAAACCTAAAAGTTAAAAAAATGAAAACATTTAACCTGGCTGTGTTAACGGCAGCTCTTCTCCTGCTTGCAGGATGTTCCAAAATGGAGGCCCCAAAAAACATTCCCAACGAATCATTGTCTAATTTAAACCCAAAGGGAATGGCTGAAATAGGCGAACCTTTATTTACACAATTTGTGGGATCTGTTGTGGGGTTTAATGGCACGGTGCGTTCAGGGGGCGGCCCAAACCCCACTCCTGCAGGCAACATACTTTATAACCTGCCCCTTTATAAATCTTCGGCAGCAGAAAACGACTGGTGGGACAACCTGGCCGAAGAATTTGCTTACAGCGGACAGGATTTCTTTGCCGCCAATTGCCGGGGTTACAGCCCCAATGTTCCAACGGTTGACCATGGCGATCCGCGGAAATTGACCAAACTTGTTGAGGCCATGGACCGCCGGGGAGTTGGCAGTAAATTTAAAATTGCCGTTTTCGACGATTGTCCGGCTTCATGGGGCGCCAACCGCAATGTAGATAACGGCCAGGGTTATCAGTCTACAAACCCTAAATTTAACTGTGGCGATACCGTAAATTATAAATACATCTGGGACCTGAACATCAAAACTGCATTTCAGAACATACCGGATGCCAAACGGTTTAAATACAATGGCAGGCCGGTGGTATTTTTCTGGAGCATTACTACCAATTGGGCCGACAATTATGGAAATGGGAACCTGAAAAAGATCCTGCAGTATATCCGCACCCAGTTTCAGGCTACATTCGGTCAAAATCCGTATCTGGTAATTGAGAAATCATGGATCGACCGCGACCCCACGGTGAACGATCCGGCAGTAACCGATGCTGTACACAACTGGTTCACCGTAGCTAACCCCCATACACTTTATACTTTTAATGGCGTAAAAGTAGGTTCGGGCGTGCCAGGATTCCGTGTGGTACAGGGCACCACCAATATGTTTATCGATGCCGATCACGGTCAGCGCTTTATTACCACCCTGAACGGCACCAGGGGTGCAGGCGCGGTACTTACCTTATTGGAAGGTTTTACCGATGTAGCGGAAAATGCGGCAATCTTCCGCAGCAAGGATGTTACCTATTACGATTATCCAAACCAGCGGATCAATATCCTGAGGCGTTATTCTAACGACCCCTACCCTACAACGTTAAAGGTTGAAGCCGAAGGTTGTGATTTTTTCAATGATGTAACACCTGGAAATAGCGGCGGCACTTTCCGTGAAGGTGATATCGATGTGGTAAAAACCGGCGATGTGCTAGGCGGCTGGCATGTAACCGCAGCACAGGCAAATGAATGGCTGGAATGGCGCGAGTTGCCGTTTAAGGCGGGCAATTCGAAGTTCGAACTCAGGTATTCTTCAAATCAGGCCGCCACGGTCAGGTTCAGTGTAGATGGTGTAGACCTTCCGTTGGTTACCGTACCTATCTCAGGCAATGGCGTGTACGCAACAATCGATGCAGGTACACAATCCATAAGCAATAACAGCCTCCATACGGTAAGGCTTAAAATTGTTTCAGGCTCTTTGGCCATTAATTATTTTAACCTGGTTAATTATTGATAAAAGGGGTATTTCGGTGGCGCATACTGCTGGCTTAAATAATGTGGCAAGCTAACATTTGTTACCGAAATACCTTTCCATATACCTTTCAAAAGCACCCAAACCAAAAAAAACGAATGAATTGGGCCATGATTTAACAATGCTTACAGATCTGCCAGTTGCAGCGTGATGGAACCGGACACAGGTTTTAGCTGAACCAATGCTGTATTTCCAGGTTTTGAGAACAATCCTTTTTTGGCTACCAATTGATAAGCATGTCCATCAAAATTATAACTGATCTGATTAGCCTGAACACCTATAAGTGGTACTTTAGCGTTTTCGCTAACCGCCAGTTCAAAATACCAGTTCGAAGCCGGAGTTCCCTTCGTTGTAATATTCATCGTATTTTCTTTCAGATCTATCTCAAAACTTCCCTTACCGCATGGCCACGAAATATGCACGGTACTAGCATCCACATTTGTAAATACCGGATCACCACCTTTAAGGGGTATAACCTCACCATTTTCGAGCGTTAACAAACGTAGGCCTGTAGGCTTGCCTGCCTTACCCCATTGAAAACCATCAACAACAGGTAATGTATAAAAAAAGCTTTGGTTAACCGTTGTTACACCCTTGAAATATTTATCCGGAATAGTTTCATTAAACAGGTGAATATCGGCAATGCGCATGGTCCCTTCTTCCCAAAGCAAATTGAGTCGGTAAAAACGGCTATTGTACCAGATGGTTTTCTTATCACTTTCGCCAAGGTCTTTGCTTACCGCAAATGTTGTAGCCGGCGTAACCTTATATGTTTTTTTAAACCATTCGCCCGATGCACCCATCGTTTCTACGCGTACTTTGCCTTCATCCCTAAGGCGGGCAATAATGGGCATCTGCATCTCTAAACCTTTTTTCATATCGTTCCAGGTAAATGAATTTTCCTGACCGGCCTGCGTATAATTAAATCCAAGGGAGGGATCATTTGCAAAACTATCGAAAAACCAGTTTATCCATTGCTCATTTCCACCTGCATGTTTATATACAGGTTCTAAGGTAGTTACCGAACGGCCATCGGCATATTGCCTGATCGGGTCGCTCCCCAACATCCTGAACACGGGCACCGGCAACTGTTTTTGCGTATGCTGAGCTGGCATATAGGCATTTACACGGCTCGGATAATAAGCCTGGTTCCAGTAACCGCCCCATAACGTGAAACCATCTGTACCTACCTGATCCTTGCAATTTGCCGTTGCCACGATGTGGTATTTGTCGTACATATAGTTTAAAGAGTGTGCATCTATCACCCACGAAGCAACTGATTTGGGGTAGTATCCAAATATTTTTTTAAAGTCGGCGAAATAAACATCTATGATCTTTTCGCGTTCAGCTGGTGTATAACCTACAGAGAACCCCACATCCGAATGCCAGTCCCAGGCATATTTCCCACGCCATTTGATACCGGCCTTTTCGATTAATGGCTGTGGGAGTTCCCACCAGGCACCAATTTCGAACTCACCTTTTGGCAATGTTTTTAATAATGTGGCGTAACGTTCATCAATCAGGGCATCGTACTGCAGTAAAAATGTTCCGCCAAGCTGATACTGTTTCATCAGTTTTATCTGGTTTACCACAGTTTCATAAAGCACATCTTTGGTTACATGGGCTTCCCGTGGTTCGATATCACGGATGAAATTAACAATATTGACTATCCGCGGTGAGGATGTTTTCTGCGCATAACAAAAACACGTAAATCCTACCAGTAGTAAGAGCGCAAGTGATTTTATAAAAGAAAATTTATTCATCATTTTTAATTTGCAACGGATGGTTTGCCACTACATAAACGTACAGCAGCCAGGTATAAACCAACTCATGATCCAAATGGCAAGCCCATATCCACTATTTCATCCTGCAGCAACAGGATTTTCAATTACTCCTGATCAGCGTTATGGGTATGGCTCGAAGTAAGGTTATCGTTTAGAATCCCCAATTTACGATGTTTACATTTGGTAAAAAACTAAATTATTGGAACTTTCTGATGAAAGCATCCTGTACTGTCCTGATCGGACCGATTTATTGAAGGGTTAATTATTCGGGTTCCTGCATTATCAAAAGAAGTTTAACCGAACAGTTTTTGAGTGGCCTATATTTTCAAAATGTTTCAAATAAACATTTGTTCCTGCTTGCAAAAAAAATCGCAGATAAAGGAACGACCTTAAAATCACTTTTAGTTTTTATCAAGTTTTTCCCTGATCTTATCCTCCATTTCTTCTTTAAAACGCTCATCAAGTTTCAGATCCCTGCGAACTGAAGATTGAAAGAGGTGATGTACCATTTTGTTTATGGCGATACTCTGCTGCATGAATGTGCGACAGATGGAACATCCGGCCAGGTGTATTTTCAGTTCGAGCTTTTCCCTGATGGTAATTGGCGCGAGCTGTTGTTTTTCTATTAAAAATGTTGCCTTGCGACAATTATAGGCTATTTTTTTGATCTCTGATGCTTTCATTTGATGATGGGATTAAATCCAGTTTTTTTGAAGACAGGACCTGAGGTTTACTTTGGCGCGGTGGATAATTACCCAAAAATTAGAGGAGGTAACCTTTAATTCTTTACAGATAACAGACGTTTCTTCCTCATCCATGTGTTTCATGGTAAAAACGGCGAGCCACAAGCCCGGTAACTTCTTCATGCATTTTTGCAGGATATCGGTAAACTCCCCGCTGATGAATGCATCGGGCTCTTCAATTCCCATTTGCAACGGCCAGTGCTCCAGCTTCCAGTTTCCCTGATCAGGATAAAAAAAATCTTCCTCTTTATCCTCTTCTTCCGATATTTTTATCTGCTTTCCAAGACTCTTTGAACGTTTACGATATACATCAATTACCTTGTACTTGAGTATTGCTGTTAGCCAGGTTTTTTCCGAACTGTTGCCCTCAAATTTATCTATACGTTCGAGGGCTGCCAAAAAGGTTTCCTGAACAAGATCTTTGGCAATTTCCTCATCATTAAGCCGGGATACCGCGTAGGTATAAAGATAATCAGCGTATTTGGCCACCCATAAATGGGGGTCGGTTAATTTATTGCCGATTGTTAGGTTTTCTGTATTTTCCATTTATGGGTTTTCAGGTAAAAGGAAAGATGCTGCATACTCTTAATACACTGCATCCTTTCCTTTTAATCATTACTAAAGCTAAGGCAGGTTACCTTTCAAAGGAAAGCATCTCCCGTTTAAAGCTTTAGGTTTTTTGATATTTATTGAAGGGTTACTCTAACAAAATTCTGGATATCAGGCAGAGTGGTAAACGGATTTGGATTAGGTACAAGGCTTATAGGTTTGCTTTCTGTTAAAGGGGTTCCGGCCAGGTTAAACTGGGTAATACCGGCACCAGGAAACTGGTCGAGCGCCGTTCCGTTATTATAAAGTGCTATGTTGGTTGATACATCACCTTTTTTCAGTGGATCAATCCCATCCGCACCACTGGCGAAGAACCAGTCGTTCGAGAAGCCGTACATGGTTGCTATAGCCACACGGTCTCCTTTTGTAACCGATAGTTCCTGCGAAACCCTGCACCCAGGCTGTCCGTTGATGGCTGGAAGTAATACGTTTGTTGTAGAAGCTGCAAGCACATAAACTGACTTAACACCAGTTTTTCCTTTCAAGAATGAAGCCAGTACACTGGCATCGCCTTTCTGGGCAAGGTCTTTAAGCCCCTGATTGCGATCGTTTTCCCCAACTTTATAAAGCGGATTATCAATCCCGCTGTATACAACAACCAAAACGGGTGAAAGCGGGGTAAATATTCCTGTTATGCTTTTAATATAAGTGGATAAAGGTCCGTTATCACCCATTTCCGCGATCCAGGTTAAGCCATTTGCACTTGGCTTATCTTTCATATATAATGGAGCTGCATTCAGCAGGTTTCCACCAACTATATAGGATACCGACCAAACTCCCGGACTTAAAGGGGTTTCATTGGCCGTTCCGCCGGAAGTATTTTCGATGGTGAGGGCGAAAAGGGAATTACCGTTATACTTTAGTGTGGCCTTAATTAATTTGGATGCAGCAAGATAGGTATTGCCCTGGGCATCGGTTGCATTTACTTCGGTAATATTCCTGCTTTCCGCAAGTCCGGGGTGCGAAACAGTGGTGCCGGGTTTCTGGTTAATACGGGTACCGTTATCCCATAATTTTACCTGTGCAGATACATCTCCCTCGATAGGTGCGCCATAACTGCTGTAAACCTGAATACCGGGGTTTTCGGGTGCAAAAAACAGATCGTTAGAAGCGCCGTACATGGTAGCGAAAGATACGGCTTCTCCTTTTGCTGCAGAGAACTGGATGGTAACGGACTGTCCGGGTAAGATCAGGGGTGATCCCCCTCCCTGAAAAACACCCGATTCGACCAAGGGTTTCGAATTAAGAACGTTTTCAACTGAAATGGTTGTTTTTTCGCTTACCGGATCGGATAAAGGGGAATTGTCTTTTTTACATGCTGTAAAGGCTGATGCGAGCACCGCAAGGGCGGAAATGACTGTTATTTTCGTGCTGTTCATATTTGTTTTTTCTCCCTTTGTCGGATCACATTTCAATTCCTTACAAAAAAATAGAGTAAATTTTTATAAAAAAACAAATACCCTGTAAGGTTCTATGATCCTTCGCGACCAAACAATTAAAAAATATGAAAACTAATATGGATTTAAGAAAATCGGGATATACTCTGGGAGTGGTTTCGGTAATCATTGTACTTTTTTGGATCGGGATTTTAAAATTCACCCCTGCAGAGGCCATGGCTATAAAAGGATATGTATCGCATAGCTTTTTTATGAGCTGGTTATATAATATCACTTCGGTACAGGGGGTATCCAATCTGATCGGGGTTTATGAAATTCTGACCGGTATATTGCTGATCGGATCCTTCTGGAACAGACGGATAGGAGAAATTGCCGGTTATCTCACATTGATCATTTTTCTCTCAACGCTAAGTTTTTTACTAACAACACCAGGGATATGGAAATTGAGCGATGGGATTGTTGTAACAGATTTTTTTGTGGTGAAAGACCTTGCCTTTTTAGCTGTTGCGCTGCAGGTGATTGGGAGTAACAGAAAATCAGCAGTTTAAGTAACTCGGGCTAACTGCAGTAAATCGAAAATATAAGAATTGATCTTCTGATTGGGATACGAACCAGCCTGTTGCAGTTTATACCTAAATCCGGAAGATAAATATCATGGTATTTATCCTGAAATAGCTTGGCCATAAAAAATGGCAAAAAACAAAATGTCAAAAACCATAAGCAATAAGGCTTATGGTTTACTTTTGATCGCACAATCAATGGCTAAAAATCTTTAAAACCATTGTATTACATGCACCTGATGGTTCCTCCATCTACCCTTAGTGTTGCTCCGCTTACATAATCTGCATAAGTGCTACAAAGATATCCTACCGCTCCGGCGATTTCTTCGGGCGTTCCGAACCTGCCCGTATCATTAGGGATCAGTTCCTGAACGGCCTTGTACTTGATCTCTTCCAGATCAGTGCCCCAACCAAATTTAGGTGCTGCACTAACGAGCCAATCTTCTACCATTGGATTGATAATTGCACCTGGCGATACCACATTTGAAGTTATACCGGTTTCTTTTAACTGCCTGGCCAGTGAGATAGATAGGTTGTGCCTTGCGGCCAAAGTAGCGTTGTAGTGTGGCTGCTCTTTGATAGGCTGTATACCCAGGCCGCCACCGATATGCACAACCCTGCCCCAGCCCAGTGTTTTCATCTGGGGCACCAATCGCTGGATCATTCTTACGTAAGATACTACGTTATTGTTATACATATCTGCCCAGTCTGAGGTACTGGCATCTCCCCATAATTTATGGGAGGTAGCTCCGGCATTATTAATCAGAATATCGATCTGACCATTTTTAAGGGCTGCTTGTGCAACCGCATCGGCACCTTCGTCTGTTGTTAGATCACCGATTGCAATATCAGCTGTACCGCCGCTATTGATGATATCTTCGCTCACTTTCCTTGCACGTTCTTCATTACGGCCGTGCACAACAACACTGGCTCCTTCCGCAGCCAACATTTTAACTATAGCCTCTCCGAGGCCCGAACTCGATCCCGTAACAAGGGCGCGTTTTCCTTTTAAATTTAAATCCATATCTATTTTCTAATTATTTTCCGTGTGTGGGCGCTATCCCAAAGGCTTTTTTATATGCGTAAGAGAAATGCGAGATATCTATGAAACCAAGCTCCTGGTATATTTCCGTTGGTCGGGCAAGCCGCTGTTCTATCAGATAACGTGCTTCGATGAGTCGTTTACGCACCAGCCACCTGCTAGGGGTGGTACTGAAGAGTCTGGCAAAATCCCTTTTAAAACCGGAAAGACTGCGGCCGGTCAAAAATGCAAACCTTTCCAACGGAACGTTATACCGGTAGTGGCCGTTCATAAAAGCTTCGAGATCAAGTTTACCGGGAGCGCTAAATTCAAAAAGCATCTTTTTGATATCGGGATCTGAATCTGCAAGGATCAATACCAGTTCCTTTGTTTTAAGCTGCAGGATATCCTTATCCAATCCTCCACCAGCCAAATAAGCATTAAGGGTGTCCACAAAACCTTTCAAAAGCCCCTTATCCTTCAACAGCTTTACGCCTTCTCCATCATAATGTTCCCCGGCTTTAAAACCATATTCCCTCGAAATTTCTTTCAGGGTATACTGGTCAATATGTACTGCTATTGATTTAAAGCCGTCAGACTCGGTACGTTTTACATATTTTGTTAATTGGTTCCGTTTAAAAAAACGGTAATCACCTGCTTGGAAAAAATATTTCCGTTCCCCTACCCACACCTCATGCGTACCACTAATGATGTAGCTGAAAATATGATCTGAAACGAAAGCCTCACCCTCTATGTTCTTACCAAAATAAAGATTCTGTAAAAGTTTTGGAGCGAGAAGAGGTTCCTGGTGTGCTTTTGCCTGCATAACGTCTTATTTGAAATTTGAAAAACAGCCATATCGTGTGGTCTGTTTGTGATACAAATTTCGGCAATCTTACGGTACCCAGTTTTGTTTAAACGTCCAATTTTATTTGTTCAAACGTTCATCTTCTTCGAAGACAATGTATCAAATTGGAAGAGCACTTATTCAATAATCGATACGGGACTTAAAAATAGAAATTTCTAAAAAGACGATATCGGCAATATCGAAAAGCTACTGAACTATAATGCTTTTAATCGCAAGTGCTCTTAGAGCGCGCTAATCTTACTTAAATTCGGAAAATTATTTTGCGGCTGACATAAAAAAAATAGCTAAAAGAAACACAACTATCACATTGCTCAATAATCGGCCTTTGGTTTGATTTGGAATGCAATAACAGTTTGAAAACGGACCAAACGCTATTTCCCTGAAATACCTATACAGTTAAGTCAAACGAATTAAAGTAAAAAACCTAGTTCGATCGATTAAAGGACCAACAAACACATAAACAACTAATAATAAACTACTTGCCGATACAGAACTTCGTAAAAATATTCTCCAACAGGTCATCAGTTGTTACCGTACCTGTAATCTCACCAAGGTAATGTAAAGCCTGCTTGATATCCATGGCCAAAAAATCGGAGGTTACCGGATTGTCTACATTTGCCAATACCCTTTGCAAAGCATTTTCCGTTTGTTTAAGGGCCTCTACATGCCTGATATTGGTTACCAAAGTTTCGCTGGTATTAATATGGTGCAGATTTACCTGTTCCAACAAAGTGGTTTTCAGTTCGTCGATACCCAATTTTTCTTTTGCGGAAATGAAAACCGCATTCAAAACTTCGAAAGCTTTGCGTTGGTCTGCCGAAATTAGATCGGCTTTATTCATAAGAATCAGATATGGAATGGCCAACTGATCTAAGCCCCTCACCTGTTCTTCAATCTCAGGAATGCTTTGAGCAGCATCGGCCATATAAATGATCAGTTTAGCCTGTTTCATTTTTTCTAAAGTCCGTTCTACACCCAAGGCCTCAATAATATCGGCTGTATCACGAATCCCAGCGGTATCGATAAAACGGAAAACAATGCCACCAATGGTTAGCTCATCTTCAATGGTATCGCGGGTGGTACCGGCAATGTCGGATACAATGGCACGTTCTTCATTTAACAATGCGTTTAACAGGGTCGATTTTCCAACATTGGGTTTACCGGCAATTACAATCGGCACACCGTTTTTGATTACATTTCCCATCTCGAATGAAGAAATGAGCCTTTGCAGAACATAATTGATTTTATTAACCAGATTTTTCAATTGCTCACGGTTGGCAAACTCCACATCTTCTTCAGCAAAATCGAGTTCGAGTTCAATCATCGAGGCAAAATGGATCAACTGCTCACGCAAGCCCTTTAATTCATTGGCAAAACCACCGCGCATCTGCTGCATAGCCACATCATGCGAAGCTTTCGAATTTGAAGCAATTAAATCAGCCACGGCTTCTGCCTGACTTAAATCGAAAGCACCATTTAAAAAAGCACGCAAAGTAAATTCTCCGGGCTTGGCTGCACGCGCACCCTTGCTGATCAACAGGTTAATAATCTGCTGGATAATGTAATTAGATCCATGACATGAAATCTCGACCACATTTTCCTTCGTATACGATTTCGGCGCAACAAATAAACCCGCAACTACCTCATCAACAATATGATCGCCATCTTTAACCAGGCCAAAATGCAAAGTATGGGTTTCCTGCTTTTCTAAATCCTTTCCGGCAAAAACGGTATTGGTAAGTGAAATCGCATCCGGACCCGATAAACGGATCACGCCAATGGCGCCCGAACCCGAAGGAGTAGACAAAGCAATAATGGTATCTTGATTGTTGTTCATGTGCTGTAATAAAGCTGCAAAAATAAGCCTAATCTGCGGGTATATCGTGTAAGGGAAGTAATTTTTTTCGAGATGGTTCATTTGCCATTCGTTTATTGGTCAATAGTTTGATAGGTCATGGTTAATGGCCAGGCCCCTTCCAAGCCTCTCACTCAAAATTCATTCATTCGTCATTGGTTCATTTGTGTATGGTTAGTAACCTGGCGATCGATCGACTTTGGACTGCATTCAAAACGCCAATCTCCTAACGCTAGCCGCTATACATTATCCATCTTACCTCTTCCATTTTACATCAAAACCAAACTTTTTCACAACGATTATGTTTAAATCTTGTTCAGATAAACTTTTTATGACTAACAATCTACCACTAACCGTTAAACGATCTATTGAATTATTGGGACTGATGGCCATTGTAGCGGTAATGGTAATCGGACGTGATATTATCATGCCCATGTTGATGGCGTTTTTCATCAGCATTATGTTATTGCCCATTTATCGCTTTTTAAGAAAAAAGAAATTTCCGGAAACACTGGCTATTATTTTACCGATTTTGCTGGTTGCACTTTTTGTAGCTTTGATTGTTTGGTTCTTTTCCAATCAGATCGGTATTTTGGTTAAAGATTTTCCACAGATCAAGGCCAATGTAACACAGCACATCAATTCCCTAAGCGATTGGATCAGTCGCATTACCCATTACGACGATAAACAGCAAAAAGCCTTCATCCAAGATAAAAGCGACGACTTAATGAATATGGGAACTTCGCTTGCGGGCAGCACCGCGGTAACCCTGAGCGGGATTTTTGTGTTTATCGGCCTCTTGCCTATTTACATCTACCTGATGCTTTTTTACAAGGATATTTTACTTCGCTTCATTTTTATGTGGTTTAAAGCCGACGATCATCCGAAAGTGAAAGAGGCCATTTACGAAACCGAATCGATCATTAAAAGCTACCTCATCGGTTTATTGATCCAGATTACCTATATGACGATATTATTGGGTGGTATTCTGATGCTGGTCGGTATTAAACATGCTTTGTTAATCGGCGTAATTTTTGCCATTTTAAACCTGATCCCTTATGTTGGCGCATTAATAGGCAACGTAATCGGCGTATTGCTCACCCTTACCTCATCGCAGGAGTTGTGGCCGGTAATTACCGTTTTGGGTGTAATTGCTTTCGTTCAGTTTCTGGATAACAATATATTAATGCCGAGGATTGTAGGCTCTAAAGTAAAAATAAATGCTTTATTTGCCATCCTTGGTGTATTTATCGGCGGAAGTATCGCGGGCGTCTCCGGAATGTTCCTTGCCCTGCCTATTGTGGCTGTATTGAAAATCATATTCGACCGTACCGAATCATTTAAACAATGGGGTGTACTATTGGGTGATGAACGTCCGGCCAAAAGCCCGATGATGTTTCCCAGTTTTAGGAAAAAGAAACCTGTTGCTACTAAATCAGGGTTGGAAGGGAAGTGAGTTGGGAGTTTTGAGTTGAGGGTTCAGAGTCCCTAGTCTTTAGTCTTTAGTCTTTAGTCTTTAGTCTTTAAATAGAAAAGAAAAAGCATCGCAAGGTTTAACCAAGCGATGCTTTTTCTTTTTATTGTCAATCTGAACGTAACTTGTCCCGAATATGCGGGAGTGAAGAATCTTTTAATCAGAAGATCCGTAGATTTCTCCATTTCACTACGTTTCAGTTGAAATGACGAATCGGTGGGATCGCCAGACGCCCTACCCCATCATCCATCTCACCTCTTCCATCTTACATCCTTTCAGGCGACGTAATTCCCAAAATCAGCATTCCTGCATTGATCACATCTGCTGTTTTTTTGCTCAGGTTTAAACGGAACTGTTTTACTTCACCTTCTTCGGTTTTTACGATCGGAGGCACTTCATGATAAAACTTGTTGAACAGTTTTGCCAGTTCGTATAAATAGTTGGCCAAACTCGCCGGACTATAAGCTTTAGCGGCAATCGCAATTTCTTCTGGATATTTAGCCAGTTGCAAAATCATTTCTAATTCTACTTCAGATATACCCGAAAACTGTTCACTGCCAACTGCAAACTGATAATTCGATTTGCTCAACAACGATTTAATCCTCGCATGTGTATACTGGATAAAAGGCCCGGTATTTCCCTGAAAATCGATACTTTCGGCCGGATTGAACAATAAACGTTTTTTCGGCTCCACCTTTAAAAGGAAATATTTTAAAGCGCCTAAACCAATATTTTTATAAAGTTCTTCTTTATCTTCTTCGCTAAAATCGTTGGTTTTACCCAATTCTTCCGTTTTTTCGCGGGCAGTAGTTACCATGCTTTCAATCAGTTCGTCGGCATCAACAACCGTTCCTTCGCGACTTTTCATTTTACCGTTCGGTAAATCAACCATTCCGTACGATAAATGGTATAAACCTTTCGCCCAGCTTTTACCCAGTTTCTCCAAAATCAGGAATAACACTTTAAAATGGTAATCCTGCTCATTACCAACCACATAAATCGACTCATCCATATTGAAATCGTCGTGTTTCATTTCTGCGGTACCCAGATCCTGTGTAATATAAACCGAAGTTCCATCTGCACGTAAAACAAGTTTCTGGTCTAAACCATCAGCAGTTAAATCAATCCACACCGACCCATCTTCTTTTTTAAAGAAAACACCTTTGGCCAAACCTTCTTCAACCGTTCCTTTTCCTAGCAGATAGGTATTGCTTTCGTAGTAAAACTTGTCAAAATCAACTCCAAGGTTTTTATAGGTGATATTGAAACCCGCATAAACCCATTCGTTCATCGTTTTCCAAAGCGACACCACTTCTTCGTCGCCCTGCTCCCATTTCAAAAGCATTTGCTGTGCCTCTTTAATCAATGGTGCATTTTTCTTGGCCTCGTCTTCTGATTGTCCTTCTGCTTTTAAAGCATCGATTTCCTTTTTGTATTCCTTATCAAAAATCACATAGTATTTTCCAACCAAATGATCGCCTTTCAAACCGGTACTTTCTGGTGTTTCTCCATTGCCCCATTTTTGCCAGGCAAGCATCGATTTACAGATATGGATACCACGGTCGTTAACCAGGTTTACTTTTATCACATCGTAACCATAAGCTTTTAACAGTTCCGAAACCGAATAACCCAATAAATTATTACGTACGTGGCCTAAATGGAGCGGTTTATTGGTATTTGGTGAAGAATATTCGACCATTACCTTTTTTCCGTTCGGAGCATAAACACCAAAATCTGGTTTTAAAATTTCTTCGTTAAATTGTTTTAAGAAATAGCTTTCGGCAATACTCAGGTTCAAAAAACCTTTAACCACATTAAATTTGGTTACATCGGCTACATTGGCAACCAGGTATTCACCAATTTCATTTGCAGTCTGTTCCGGCGATTTCTTCGATATTTTGGTAATCGGAAAAACAACAATTGTTGCCTGTCCTTCAAATTCCTTACGGGTTTCCTGTATGTTGATCACACTTTCAGCAACTTCTTCCTGATAAAGTTCGAGAATGGCTTTCTGTGTTGCGGCAATAATAAAATTCATGTGCCAAAAATAGAGAAAAAAGTCCGAAGTCGGGAGTCCGGAGTCCGAAGATTTTTTGGCTAAAAGTTCATTTTTTTCTGTTTTCAAGGGTTTGGAAAGATGCTGTAGTGCTAATCGGATTCGATAGTCCTTCTTTCCGCTGTAGTCCCGATTCTTCGAACCGGGAGCTGCCGCTTCAATAAGGTTTAGGGATGTCGGTGCAGTGCAAATAGAAAAAGTCCGATGTCAGGGGTCCGAAGTCCGAAGATTTCGCGTCAAAGTTTATACTTTCTACGAGT
This sequence comes from Pedobacter sp. UBA5917, assembly GCF_002432345.1. Lineage (GTDB taxonomy): Bacteria > Bacteroidota > Bacteroidia > Sphingobacteriales > Sphingobacteriaceae > Pedobacter. The sequence goes on along the minus strand of NZ_DJDT01000250.1, from coordinate 2,609 downwards.
CAATTATCCGTAAACATCTTCGGTCTTCGGACATCGGACTTTCGGACTCTCAAAAATTCTAATAGATTTGTAACAACTAACTTATTTATGAACGAGCAGAATCAAAACTTTAAAGTGAGCGTAAACACCGAAATTGGCAGGTTACGCAAATTATTGATACATAGTCCGGATAGCGGATTGGGAAAAGTAGTACCTTCTAAAGCGCAGGATTGGCTTTTCGAAGATATTGTACATTTAGATACCATCCGTAAAGGCGAATACGATTATTATATAAAACTGCTGATGTATTTTCTTGATCCAGATAAGATCAAAGGGAAACTGGCCGAAATAGATTCGGAAGCATCAGACCGTAATTTTTATAAACCTAATCACCCCGATTTTCACAATTCAAAATCTGTAATCGAAATCCAGAACCTGCTGAGCGAAATGCTCGAAAGCGAATCAATCAGAAAAAAACTGGTTGCCGCGGTTTGCGCTATCGAAGGCTGTACCTATAAAGTACAGTTAGAATTAACCAATACCGATCCGAAACAACTGGCCGAAATTTTTATCTCCGGAACACTGGCCAACGATACGATGATTTTTGCGCCCATCCCTAACCTTATTTTCACCAGGGATGTAGGTACCACCATCAATAACCACATTTTATTAAACAAACCGGCTAAAAAAGCACGCGTGCGCGAAACGCTTTTAATGCGTTATATTTTCTTTAACCATCCTTTATTCGAAGGTTATAGAAACAACATTTTGGAAATCCCTGATGTTACCATGCACTTTTTGCGTCCCGGCGATGAGCCTGCTTTCAGTACCACTTTAGAAGGTGGCGATGTGATGATGGTAAGCCCCAACCACGTACTGATTGGTTGCAGTGAAAGAACTTCGGAGCACGGCGCCAACGAAGCCATTAAATTATTGTTCGATCAGGATGTGGTAGAAAAGGTAACAGTAGTGAAAATCCCGAGCAAACGCGATTATATGCACCTTGATACCGTTTTTACGCAGGTGAAACGCAATACCTGGGTAATTTTGAATTCGATTGCACATTCGCCAAAATACAATCCTTACGAGCCGATCAACTTTTTAAAAGAGCCTGAAAAACTGGAGGCAACTACAGCCATTCAGTTTACAAAAGCCAACCCACAGGAGCCAAAACACTTTGAACATGTAGAAGCTTTGCTGAACGATATTAGCCAGAACGACTTAAAAAGCACCGAACCGACTAAAATCATCTACAGCGGAAACAATTTGTTCCCATACGATTCGCGCGAGCAATGGACAGATTCATGCAATCTTTTGGCCATTAAAGAAGGCGTGGTTTTGGGTTACGATAGGAACGATAAAACTGTTGAGGCCTTTAAAGCGGCAGGCTTTGATGTTGTGGATGTAAAAGACCTGGTACAGGATTTAGAAAGCAGCAAAGTAAGCGCCGAAACCATAACCGATACACTGATTTTAATGCCTTCGGCAGAATTATCACGTGCACGCGGTGGTTTCCATTGCATGAGTTTGCCGATTTTAAGAGACAACCTTTAAGGTTTAAGGCGTAAGGTATAGGGTTTAAGGTTCAATTTGCCTATATCATAAATGTCTGATATTTAATGATTTTTGGGCGGTATGCAACCTTAAACCTTCCGCCTTTTACCTTATACCTTTATGCAAACGACAAACCATATCCTCATGATCCGCCCTGTTGATTTTAAATTCAACGAGCAAACGGCAGGAAATAATAAGTTTCAGGTTGCTTCTACCGAGAGCGATGTACAAACACAGGCATTGAAAGAGTTTGATGCTTTTGTTGATTTGTTGCGCAAAAATGATGTTGATGTTACCGTAGTGGATGATACTTTGGAACCTGAAACGCCCGATTCTATCTTCCCGAACAATTGGGTTTCTTTTCACGAAGATGGTTCAGTATACCTGTACCCGATGTTTTCTGAAAACCGCAGGTTAGAACGCCGTAGGGGAATATTGGATGGATTGAAAGATAAATTCGAAGTAAATCATGTTAGCGATTTAAGTTTTTACGAACACCAGCATGCATTTTTAGAAGGAACAGGAAGTATGGTTTTAGACCGTATTAATAAAATAGCGTATGCCTGCCTAAGTGTGCGTACCGACGAAGAAGTGCTGAACAATTTTTGCATGCTTACGGGATACGAGCCCGTGGCTTTCCAGGCGGTTGATGCTACAAATTTCCCGATCTACCATACCAATGTAATGATGTGCATAGGCGACAACTTTGCGGTAATCTGCCTGGATTCGATTAAAGACGCTGAAGAAAGACTGAATGTAACCATCAGTTTAAAAGGTACCGGAAAAGAAATTGTAGAGATCAGTTTAGCACAGATGAATAAATTTGCAGGCAATATGCTGCAGGTAGCCAATGCAGCCGGCGAAAGTTTGTTGGTAATGTCGGAACAGGCTTATTTATCGCTAAATGCAGAACAGATTACTGCCCTCGAACAGTATAGCAGGATTATTTATGCACCGCTGTATACCATCGAAACAAATGGCGGTGGCAGCGCAAGATGTATGTTAGCTGAGATACATTTACCGGGTAAGAATTAGTTTTCTCCCCCGCCATGTTCCGTGGTTCGTGTCTTCACGAA
>NZ_DJDT01000295.1 GCF_002432345.1 Pedobacter sp. UBA5917 | reverse complement strand
CTGAACTTGGTTCAGCATCTTTCATGCTGTCATTAAATCTTTTAATCAGATCCTGAAATAAATCCGATAGCTATCGGATCAGGATGACGAACGAGGTATAACTAATCCCTCCAAACCTATTTAAGTTCAATTTTCCAGCTTAACATATCGTCAACTTCTCCGATATGGATAAAGTTGTTTTTTTCTAATATAGAATACGATGCCACGTTATCTTTTGTGGTTGCAGCAAAAATAGATTTCACTTTCGGTTGTTCTTTTGCCCATTCGATTATTCTGCCAACCGCTTCCGTCATGAATCCTTTACCCCTGAATTCCTCATAAGTGCCGTAGCCAATTTCAATTTCCCCGTTTGGGTCCGGCTCACCTACAAAACAGATGTCGCCTATCATCCTATGGTCTGGTTTTGAAATGATCGTCCATAAGGTGTGGTACAGGTAATCCTTATCCTTATCAAAAACATTGGGTAAAATGGTTTCTTCTAAGGCATCGTGCAGAGAATGGGAGATGTTTTTCTTGGTGGGTAAAAGGCCAAATTCCTTTTCGAGCGAATGGTCGTCTTTAATGTATTTTAAAAGTTGGTTGTGCGTTAAAGGCTTTAAAATGAGGCGTTCGGTTTCTATCATATTTGGAATTATTAGACAGACTAATATAATAGTTTGGCTTTTGAATAACCAAAATTTTGCAACAAGCTTTTGTTAAAAATAGATTTGCAAGGTATAAAGAATCACAACTGTCATCCTGAGCTTGTCGAAGGACCTTCCGTAAAACTTTACGAGATGTTCGACAGGCTCAACATGACAAACGCATAGACAAAACCAGGCTTATGATACAACCTCTTTTAGCGAAAACTAATAAACCTTTATCACCTGCCCGGTAACAATGCCCAGAACACTTTTTTCAAAAGCTTTAACCACTTTTTCCATCGTAACAGGTATTTCTCCTGGGAAAGAATCAAAATAAGATGGAGAATCTTCTACCACATTCGGGCTGATTGCGTTGATACGTACACTGTTTTCAAGTTCGGGTGCTGATGCAATCACAAAAGAATTTAAGCCGCCGTTTATCGCGCTTAAAACGGAGCCGGCTGCAACCGGATGATCGGCCAATATTCCAGAAGTTAAGCTAAAAGAACCGCCTTTGTTGATGTAATGCTGGCCAATAAGTACCAGATTAACCTGTCCCAATAATTTATCAAGCAATCCGCTTTTAAATGTTTCGCCGGTCAACTGCTTTACCGGCGCAAACGGTCCCTTTCCACTGGTGCTGATCAGGGCATCAAAAGCGCCGATTTTCTCGTACATCGCTTTAATCGATGCCTCATCTGTAATATCTACCTGAACATCACCTTTGGTATTCCCCACGCGGATTACTTCGTGTTTTTCGGCAAAGGCATCAGCTACTTTTTTGCCTAATGTTCCTGTTGCGCCTACAATTATTATTTTCATGCTTTTATGTTTAAAGGTTTTGTAATACTAAGTTAACGTTGCTATTAAACATTATGGTCATTCAAAAGTTTGTATCGTGTTAATCCTGTAAAATTATCTCGGCTTTTAAATCGCTTATAAATAAGTCAATATGTGCTTTGGTTACGTTGGGCATACAGATGATGTGCGAATTTCCCTGTTCTGCAGCTAATTGCCATTTTTTGCAGATTGCTGTGGATGGAGTAGGAAAATTTACTGTTATGGCATTTGGGTTCCGCCATGCAGCAATACCTGTTTCTTTAAGTTTTTCTTCAGTATAAGCCGCGGTTGCCAAACTGTGCATGGTTCTATCTTTCAGGCCAGCCAGCCCCAAACGTTTAATAGTATGCCATAAAAATAACGGACTATGTCCATTTCTCGATCCTGTAATGGTGGTATCAACACTTCCGATATAAGCAACCGATCGGGCAATCCGATCACGGTTTGATTTTTTAGCCACCACCACTCCGCAGGGCATCGGCGAGCCAAAAAATTTATGCCCGCTAATGGCAATGCTATCGGCGCCGTCTTCAAAATCGAAAGCCGGCCTGGGTTCAATCAAAGCGCTATAGGTGCCAGAGAGTGCTGCATCGGCATGGATATAATAATGCTGGATGGCCATTCTTTTTAAAATGGTTTTAATCTTGGCCACATCGTCACGTGCCTCCGTCATGGTGGTGCCGATGTTGGCCATAATAATGACCGGGATCTGGCGGTTCATCCTGATGGTATTTTCCAGATCTTCGTAATCAATTTCACCGTTTTCCTGCGTACGGATTACAATATTTGGCATATTGAGCAGGTGCAGGTTTTTTTGGACGCTATAATGTGTGGCTTCAGAGTAATAAACCATTGCTTTCGGATGTAGCTCTCTCGCCAGGTATAAACCGTAAAGATTACCTTCCGAACCTCCGTTGGTTACATAACCCCACCAGTTATCTTTAGGTGCGCGGAACAGTTCGGCAAAAAAACCGACTACTTCTTTTTCCAGTTCACGCGATCCAACACCATAAGTAGAGGCAACAAATGGATCACCAAGGTTATTCATCGGGTATTTTAAGAAATCGGATAATGCCTGATAATCAAAATCTTTTGATACGGGGTAGCCCAAAAATAATTCAGTCTGTTCCTTAACCTTTTCCAATAAATCGTTTAAAACTTTTTGATCTTTTGCCTGTAGCCTGCTTATTTCCATAACTGATATGATTTGCAGGCAAAATTAATAAATCGAAATATAGTTTCTTTATTTTGATTTAAATAAGAATATTATATTGATTTGTGTGTTGTTTTTGAAATTTAAAATCGAAGCATGCTGCTCACTTAAGCTTGGTAAAGTATAATATATGGTTACTGCAGGTTAAGTAGCGCCTGCCTTACGGCATTATCGGTTTGGTTGGCTGCTTTATAATAACCCACATCGCCCAGGTAATAACGGCAAAGCAATGCTTTTAAATCATTTAGGATTACTGTTTTTGAGTTGTAAAGCTGAAAACGGTCTATCGGAACATTTTTACGTTGAAGGAAACCGATAAAATCTTTAAAATCATTATCGTTTAAAGTAAAGATGTTAATATACTGATCTACAAAAGTAGCACTATACTTTGCGGTAAGCACATTGAATACATAATCAGAAAGTATTTTTTTACTTACTAAATTGCTGTAGAATTTATTGTATCCGGTGGTGTCGAGTTTTACAAATATATCTGGTTGGATACCGCCAACAGTTTTGATTTTTTTGTTGGGTTGAACATTAACTCCTTCGGTCTTCTCAACAGAATCCTGAAAAGAAGTACGGTCGCCGGTTAATTCTCCGTCCATCATACGCTCATCGAGTTCATGTTTATAGGCATCGTAACCTTTTTTGTACGATTTCTGGATGCTCCGGCCCGATGGTGTGTAATATCTTGCAATGGTTAAGTTAAGTGCCGAGCCATCGCCAAAGGCAAATTGTTCCTGCACCAGGCCTTTTCCAAAAGAACGGCGGCCTACAATAATCCCCCTGCCCAGATCCTGGATAGCACCAGCCACAATTTCACTTGCAGAAGCCGTATTTTCATTGATCAAAACTGCAAGTTTTCCATTTTGGAAAGCACCGGTTCCGGTAGAAAAATAATCGGTGCGCGGCTCGTGTTTGCCCTGTGTGTAAACAATCAGTTTGTTTTCTGGTAAAAACTGATCAGCCAGGCCTGTTGCGGCAGTAAAATAGCCACCACCATTATCACGGAGATCGAGGATCAGTTTTTTCATACCCTTAGCCTTCAGGTTATTTGCTGCAACGGAGAAGTCGTTGTCGGTATTGGCCCCAAATTTACTGATACGCACATAACCCGTTTCATTATTGATCATATATGCTGCATCAATGCTGCTGATATTTACCTTGCCGCGGGTAACCATAATGCGGTTGCTCTGCGTTATACCCGGGTGTAACAATACCACACTTACCCCGGTTCCGGCTTTGCCTTTAAAACGGCCTGTTAACTGGTCTTTTGGTAGGTTTCTGCCACTTACAACAGCACTATCGATACTTAAGATTTTATCACCTAATTTGATACCTGCCTGATAAGCCGGGCCGTCTTTTACCACACCTGTAACCATCATGGTATCGTTAAGCATATAGTATTCTATGCCCACGCCTTCAAAATTTCCTTCCAGGTTATCGGTCATATCCTGCGCATCCGTTGGTGGCAGGTAAACACTATGTGGATCGAGCTGGTGCAGCACACTGTCAATCGGTAAATTTTGAAGTGAATCGGTATTGATGTCATCAACATAATTACCGTTGATGATGTGGAGGATTTCGTTTAATTTCTCTTCGCTGTTATTGGCCAGCTGAGGGCTTTTTTTAACACCAAAGCCTTGGTCTTTAATGAATTTTATGCCCAAAAACATACCCGCTATTAAAATTACAGAATAGCTTACAGCGATCAGTATATTGGTACGGGTATTTTTTTTCATCGGTCTTAGCGCAAATTTATGAAAATTAGCGGGTTGATCTATTTTTTAACTGCATTTTCGTGTCTTTTGTTTATAATATTTAACAATAATTAACGCCTGGCGATTGTTGATTGGGCATTATGCTTGATATTTTTGTTTTTTTTAGGTAGATTTTAGAAAGAATTTACCGAATTTTATCAAAATTAAATTTATGAACAGAGTTACCGAGCAAGAATCAAACTATCACCACATCGATCAGATGTCGGTTTTGGAAGTTCTGCAGGGCATTAATAACGAAGATAAAACAGTAGCCTTTGCCGTTGAAAAATCTTTGCCTCAAATAGAGAAATTAACTGTGGCGGTTGCCGAACGGATGAAAAAAGGCGGTCGGCTTTTTTATATCGGAGCAGGTACCAGTGGCCGCTTGGGCGTGGTAGATGCATCAGAGTGTCCGCCTACTTATGGCGTGCCCTTTGATTGGGTTGTGGGTATTATTGCAGGTGGTGATACGGCGATCAGAAAAGCGGTAGAATTTGCCGAGGATGATGCCGAACAGGCCTGGAAAGACCTTCTGGAATTTAATATCAACGAGAAAGATTGTTTGGTGGGCCTAGCCGCTTCGGGCACTACACCTTATGTAATCGGTGGATTGAACACTGCACGTAAACATGGCATTTTAACGGGGTGTATTGTTTGCAATACCGGTGGACCAATAGCCGCAGAATCTGATTTTCCGGTTGAAGTGGTGGTTGGACCAGAATTTGTTACCGGATCTACTCGTATGAAATCGGGCACAGCACAAAAACTGGTTTTAAACATGTTGAGTACAACGGTAATGGTACAGCTAGGACGCGTAGTTGGCAATAAAATGGTCGATATGCAGTTAACCAATCATAAACTGGTTGATCGTGGTACGCAAATGGTTGCTGACGAATTGAACATTGCCTATGACGAAGCCGCAGAACTTTTAAGCCGTTACGGAAGCGTACGTAAAGCGGTAGAAGCGGGACAACATTAATTAAATGATAGAATGTTAGAATGAATGAATGATTGAATGGAGATGGAGGAATTTGAAAGTAACATTCGCTCATTCAAAATTCAATCCTTCAATAATTAAATGATAGAATGAATGATTGATTGAATGGGGAGTGGGAGAAATAAGATTAAACATTCGCTCATTCAAAATTCAATCCTTCAATAATTAAATGATAGAATGAATGATTGATTGAATGGAGATGGGGGAA
>NZ_DJDT01000282.1 GCF_002432345.1 Pedobacter sp. UBA5917 | reverse complement strand
ACTCCGCTCGAGATGACGACTTATTTATTTAAATTTTAGCTTGTTTTAGGCATCATTCTATCTACTTTTTTCCTATACGACCAATAAAATACAATCGGATAAACAAAAAGGTTAAATAAAGTATTGGTAATCAATCCGCCGATAACCACAATGGCCAATGGTTTTGATGCTTCTGACCCGATTCCGGTAGAAAGTGCTGCGGGCATTAAACCAATGGCTGCCATTAAAGCTGTCATCAATACCGGTCTGAACCTGCTGGCAATTCCATCACGCATGGCATCGGTAAAGGTCCAGGTGGGGTGGTGCTTCAGGTCGGCAATGTTTGTTTTGAAACGGGTAATCAGGATCACTCCATTCTGCACGCAGATACCAAATAATGCAATAAAACCAATCCCTGCAGAAATATTAAAGTTTACACCAGCGGCCAACAGCGCCAATATACCGCCAATCATGGCAAAAGGAACGTTGTTTAACACCAATAAAGCATCTCTGAAATTACCGAAAAGTACAAACAGGATAAAAAAGATGAGCAATAAACTTACCGGAACGGCTTGCGATAAACGCGCAATTGCCCTTTGCTGGTTTTCAAAATCACCGGCCCACTCAAGCTGATAACCCTGTGGCAATTTTATTTTTGCATTTACTTTTTCCTGTGCTTCGGCAATTACGCTACCCATATCCCTGCCGCGGATGGAGAATTTGATTGCACCATAACGTTTGTGTTTATCGCGGTAAATCATACTCGGACCGGTAATTTTACGGATGCTCGAAATTTCACCCAATTGCACATTCGATCCGGATAGGGTAGGTACACGTAATTTACTGATCGAACTTTCATCGTTCCTGAAATCTTCGGGATAACGGATAATGAGGTCGAATTTACGCTCGCCTTCATAAATCTGCGTAGCAGCTTTACCTCCTATAGCCATTTCGATAACGGCATTGGCATCGGCTGTGCTTACCCCATAAAGTGCCATTTTTTTCTGATCAAGGTTGATCTGGAGTTCTGGCTGACCAAGATTTCTTAAAATCCCCAGATCTTCGATGCCATCAACGGTTTTTAAAATACTTTCTATTTTTTCTTCTTCCTGTTCGATGTATTCGAAATTTTCGCCAAAGAATTTTACCACAATCGAACCTTTTACTCCTGAAACGGCTTCTTCTACGTTATCGGAAATGGGCTGCGAAAAATTAAGACTAATGCCGGGAAAACTCTTCAGTTTTTCCTGCATTCGCTCAATCAGCTGTTCTTTGGTTTGTTTTCGTTTCCATTCTTTGCGCGGATAAATATCTACGTGGAATTCCATATTGTAAAAACCCGTGGCATCGGTTCCGTCGTTTGGCCTGCCGGTTTGCGACATGACCTGTTTTACTTCTTCGAAACTTAAAAAAATCTTCCTCATTTCGTTCGAAAGTTTTTTGGTTTCATCCAATGAAATACTCAAAGGGCCAGTGGCGCGTACGTAAATGGAACCTTCATCTAAACTTGGCAAAAACTCGGTACCCAAAAATTTAAAACTAAAGGCCCCCAAAAGGAGAACAATTATGGAAATGCTAAAAACGAGTTTCTTTTTTTTGAAACATACATCGTAAAATTTAAGAGTGGCTTTGGTAATCCATTCTAAAAAGATATTGTGTTTTTCTTTTACGTCTTTTTTCAACAGTACGCTGGCCATGGCCGGTACCAGGGTAAAGGTTAAGATTAAAGCGCCCAATAAGGCAAAGCTGAGTGTCCAGGCCAGTGGCGAGAACATTTTACCTTCCACTTTCTCAAAAGTGAAAATAGGAAGTAAACCGGTAATGATAATCAGTTTGGCAAATAAAATGCCTTTTCCATTTTCGAGACAGGCTTTTTTAATGAAACCGAGCTTGCTCATTTTATTGAACTTTTCCATCCCCAGTTTTTTGGCTTTCGCATCTAAAACCACAAAAATACCTTCAACCATTACCACGGCACCATCTATAATAATCCCGAAATCGATTGCGCCCATTGATAAAAGATTGGCCGGCATGCCTTTTAATTTGAGGCAGATAAAAGCAAAAAGTAATGCCAATGGGATAATGATCGAAACGATTAAAGTGGTGCGCCAATCGGCCATAAACAGGAATACGATGAGGGTTACGAATAAAATCCCTTCGAGCATATTACCCATTACGGTATGTACGGAATAATTTACAAGGTCTTCGCGGTCATAAAAGGGTTTTATTTTTACATCATCGGGTAAAATGGTGCTGTTTATCGTATTGATCTTTTCTTTCAGCCTAGCAATTACCTCGCTGGGGTTACCGCCTTTTCTCATTACAATAATGCCTTCAACTACATCAGGATCCCTATCGCGGCCAACCTGACCCAATCGAGGCAAGGCCGATTCGGCTACATCGGCGATGGTTTTTACATAAACGGGTGTGCCATTGATGTTATCGACCACCACATTCCTGATCTCGTCGATATTATTGAGCACGCCGATACCGCGCACTACATAAGCCTGGCCGCTCTGCACAATAACATCGCCGCCCACATTGATATTGCTTTTGGATACGGCTTCGAACAGTTCGGTTGCGCTTACGCCATATTGGATGGCTTTCTGCGGATCAACAGTAATCTGATAGGTTTTTACCTCTCCACCGAAACTCACAACATCAGCAATGCCCGAAACAGACAAAAGTTCGCGCTGGATGACCCAATCCTGCAGGGTTTTTAACTCGCGGACCGATTTTTTATCGCTGGTTAAAGTATAACGGAAAATTTCTCCGGTTGGTCCGTATGGAGGCTGTACTTCGGGCTGGATCCCTTCGGGCAGATCGGCTTCGTCGAGGTGGTTATTTACCTGTACGCGTGCCTCGGCATAATCTATGTCATCCTCGAAACTTACTTTTACGATGGATAAACCAAATAGGGAGGAAGAACGGATACTGGTCCGTTTTTCGGTGGGGTTCATGGCAATTTCCAGAGGCCTGCTTACAAACTTTTCCACTTCCTCGGCACTGCGGCCCGGCCATTGGGTAATAATGGTGATGTTGGTATTGGTTACATCGGGAAAGGCATCGATAGTGGTATGTTTGAAGCTTAAATAACCTGCCAGGATTAAGATAAAGGTGGCAAAAAAGATGAAATATTTATTCTTCAGTGCAAAGCCGATAATGCTTTTTATGAATTTATTCATTTTTGAAATCTAGGGGGTGAAAAGAAATTATTGTGTTTTCAGACTTTCGAATAAGAAAACCTGTTTGGAGGCAATAATGCGGTCGCCGGCCTGTACACCTTTGCTGATGTAAGTTTTATCTGCCGTTTTGCGCCCGATTTCGATTTCCTGGATCCTCACTTTATGATCTGCGCCCAGAACGAGTACATAATTTTTGTTTTCGTCGAAAATAACCGCTCTGGAGTTTAAAACAGGGAGATCAATGGCCGAATTTGCCGAAACCTTTACTGTTCCGAGCATACCCGGTTTTAGCAGGAAACCCGGATTTGGGATCACCACCCTGGCATTCATTACTTTGCTGTCCTGATCAACCTGGTTGTATAATTTCTCTATTTTGCCTTTAAAAACTTTATCTGGATAGGATAGGGTAGATAAACTTACTTCATCTCCGGCTTTAACACGCGAGATATCCGATTCATAAATATTGATCATGGCCCAAACATTGGATAGGTCGGCAATGGTAAAGAGGCTTTTATCGTTATCGCCACGCAACTGCATGTTCTGGGTTACGTTTTTTTCGATCACAAAACCATTTATGGGCGATTTGATGGCGTATAATCCGCTGCTGCTACCGCCATTGAGTTTCAATACCGAAGCAGCTCTTTTTACTTCTGCTTTTTTGATCTGATAATCGTTTTTGGCTTCTTCCAGTTCTTTTGCCGATGATAAACCACTCTGGAAAAGCTGTTCAGCCTGTTTTACAGCTCGTTCTGCATTTTTAAGTTCGGCATTGGCTGCAATTACTTCTTTATCAAAACCGGCCATTTCGGAACTGGTGAGGGTAGCCAGCGTTTGTCCACTCGAAACCTGATCGCCCAACCTCACCCCAACGCGGTTAACGGTTCCGCTCACCATTGGGAAAAGTTCCGACCGGCGCTCTTCGTTTGCGGCAATTTTAGCCGAAAACATCAGTTCGGTTTTGCTGTTGGCCTGTTGTACGGTATCGATCAGCAAACGGTTGATCAATGAATCGGTGATGGCAAATTTTTCGGCCGGAGCTGCCGTTTTATGTTCGCTACATCCAAAAATTAAAGTGGTTGCAGCAATAAATATGGTGCTTTTGTAAAGGTTTTGCATGTGGATTATTTAAAAATGTTAGAGCCGGTTACATAATTGAGTTCAGCGCGGGTGCTCATTCTTTCGAATTGGAGTTTATTGAGTTGGAGCGTATTTTCTTTGTAGGCATCGTAGAGGTCCAGAAATTCGATCAGGCTGATGTTTCTTGCCCTGAAATTTTTGATCAGGCCCGAAATGAGCGTATTAAAATCGGTACTAAATGTGGGATCGATCTCTGCATACAGTTTTTCGTTGCGCAAAGCAGTTTTATAGCTGTTAAATACCTCGTTCTCGAGAAGGGCTTCCTGCTTTTTAATATTTACACCGGCTGCGGTTATGCCAACCCGTGCTTTTTTAATTTCGCCCTGGTTTCTGGAGAAAAGCGGAATGGGGATTTTGATGCCTAAACCGGTATATTTTTCGGGGTAATTGCCTTTAAGATCGTAACTCAGACCAATTTCTATATCGGGGATAGCCATTGCCTTTTGCAGCTTTAAATTACGTTCGTTATAAAGCAGGTCGGTTTTGGCCAGTTTAAGGTCGGCGCGGTTGGCCCTTGCCGAATCGAGCAACGCGCTGTAAGGGATTTTATCGGGCGACAAGTGATCTGCATGATCTAAAACCAATGAGATGGAAGCATCTGCATTTAGGCCACAGAGCAATTTTAGATCTTTGTAATTATCTTCCAAATCGTTTAATAACCCAGCTTGTTCAGCTTTGAGGTTGATCAACAGCGATTTAATCCTGATCACATCCTTTGCGGCAACATTGCCCATTTTTAACTGGAGATCGTAAGCTTTTAGCAACTGATCGGTAGAGTTGATCTGTTCCTGATAAACTTTAACAGATTGCGCAGCGAAATAGGTTTTGTAAAAGGCATTAACAAGTTCGAATTTAAGGGTTCTTAATAGGTCGAAATATTCATATTCGGCGAGTTTAACCCCTGTTTGGGCCAGTTTTATGTTTTTATTACGCTTACCGGCAAGCTTAAACAATTGCGAAATAGATCCGGCATATTGTCCGTTGGCATAAGATGTTTGCAGGAATTTCTTTGTTTCGTGGTTGTAGAAAAGGTTTTCGTATTCAAGAGTGGGGTTTTCGAACAGTTTGGCGGTAATAATGTCGGCCTTTGCCTTATCAATTTCATAATTGCTGGCCAGGAGGTCGAAATTGTTTTTTAAAAATAGGCTTTCGGCCTGGCTCAGGGTTAAACTTAATGTATAGCTTTGCGCGAATGTTATCTTCGCCGTTAATGTCAAAAAGAGAATGAGCAATGTTGATATCCTTATCATATCAGCAAAACTATCCCTGCTAGATTAAAGGGGGATTAAATCGGACTTAAAAGGGGATTAAAGTTGGAGGGGCAGTAGCGCGGGTCGTCACCCTGAATTTATTTCAGGGTCTATAAGAAAGATGCTGAAATGAATTCAGAATGACGACTTTCGTATAGAGTTGTGGGTGGAAGTTAAAGTTTTCATGCTTGCGCTCGTTTCCAAACGAGTGCATAAATAGTTACATTATTTTATCGTTGTAAACGATAGACTATTCAACGCTCGTTAGAAACGAGCGTTAGCGGAGTAGCGCGGGTCGTCACCCTGAATTTATTTCAGGGTCTATTATGCAAGAAAGATGCTGAAATGAATTCAGCATGACGACTTTCGTATAGAGTTGTGGGTGCAGGTTAAAGTTTTCATGCTTGCGCTCGTTTCCAAACGAGTGCATAAATAGTTACACGATTTTATCGTTTGTAAACGATAGACTATTCAACGCTCGTTAGAAACGAGCGTTAGCGGAAAATGTAGCAATTAAAGTTGTTTCAACTTCACCGTAAAAGTGCAGCCACCTTGCTCAAGGTTATTTACGGTTATTTCGCCTTTTAAAAGATCGATTATTTTCTGCGCCATGTATAATCCCATGCCTTCGCCGTGATGCCCCTGCGCTTTTGCGCGGGTATAAAAAGGTTTGAAAATATCTGCCTGATCTTCGCTAGAGATACCTGCTCCCTGATCGGTGATGTGGATGTGGAAATCATTTTCAACGGATTCTATAAGAACATTAACTTCCTGGTTATCCGAAAATTTAAATGCATTTGAAATGATATTGTCCAAAGCAATCTGTAATAAAACCGCATTGGCCAGGATTTCAGGTTTTGGTCCAATTGGGTTTTGATAAATGATCTTGACATCAAGATTTTTTTGCGATTTCCATTCGGTCTGGATTTTGGAAAGTAGGTCATCCAGTTTGATAGGAACAAGCTGCGAATTGATGAGATCAAGATCCATTTTTGCCAGGGCTACTAAACCGGTAATAATGTGTTCCATTTTTTCGGCATCCTCGAGCATGGAGGCGATCACTTTTTGATATGCAGCCTGATCCCGCTCTTTTGACAGGGCAAGTTCGGCGGTCATCATGATTCGGGTTACGGGGGTACGTAACTCGTGTGAGGCATTTGCAACAAAGGTTTTCTGCAAAATAAAGGCCTGTTCAAGTTCTTCCATCAAATGGTTAAAGCTTTGTGCAATGAGGTTAATTTCATCTTTATTGTTGTTTTCTTCTACCCTAAATTCCATGTTTTGCGATCCGGCCTGTTTTACTTCGAGCATGAATTTTTGCAAGGGTTTCAGCATTTTCTGAGCAACCCAGCGGCTTAACAGCAATACGATTAGTGAAATGAGGATGAAGATAAAAACCATGATCTTCAACAATTTGTTTAGCCTGTTGTGCGAGCCCTGATCGTCGGCCGAGGCCAGGATCACAAAATCGCCCTGGTTATCCTTATAGTAAATGCCTACAACCTGTCGCTGGCCATCGGTGTATTTTAAACGGCCTTTCCGGCGCACTTCATCTATGGTGGCCGGGGTCCAGTATTGTGCAGTATCGCCGATAAAGGTGGCCCTGTTTTTTTTATCGTAAACGCGGATCACTTCACTGTTTAACTTTTGGAGGTACTTATGGCGTACGGTGTTTAACGCATCGCGACTGATTTCGTCGGCTTCGAGGTACAGTTTGGCGGTAACCATGGTACGATCGGTTAAGCGTTCGAAGAAATCGGCCTCCAAAAATTTCATAAAGGTAAAATACACCGTACAGAGCACCGCAAACAACATCGAAGTGCTGATCAAGGTAAAATATAGCGCTATCCGGTCCTTTATTTTCATTTATTTGAGGATATAACCCATATTGATTTTGGTATGGATAAGTTTGCGTTCAAAGTCTTTTTCAATCTTTTTCCGCAGGAAATTGATATATACATCAATTACATTGGTGCCGGTTTCGAAGCTGATGTCCCAGGCTTGTTCAGCTATAAATTGCCTCGAAAGTAAACGGTTGGGGTTGCGCATAAAAAGTTCGAGCAGTACAAATTCTTTCGCACTGAGTTCGATTATTTTACCTCCGCGACTTACCTCTTTGCTGTAGGTATCAAGCACCAGATCGTCGAAATAGAATTTATGATCTGTTTTAGCCTCAATAGGTGGTTGCCGGCGCAAAAGTGCTGCAGTTCTGGCCAAAAGTTCTTTCAGGTGGAAGGGTTTTACAAGATAATCGTCGGCACCGGCTTCTAAACCGGTAACTTTATCATCAATGGTACCCATGGCGGTAAGCATAAGGATTGGCGTTTGTACCGTATTTTCCCTTAAGTGTTTACAAAGTTGGATACCGTTTAGGCCGGGCATCATCACATCGATAATCAGGAGGTTAAAGCTTTCGCTCGAAAAAAGATCCAGCGCATCAATCCCATTGGCTACGGTAAGTACCTGATAATCGTTTTCTTCGAGTGCCGATTTTAAAAGTGCGGCAATTTTAGGGTCGTCTTCAGCTATTCCAATCTTTAGCATGTAACAAAAGTAACCATCTCATCTTAAAACAAGATTAAAATGGATGGTCTTTCTATTATTTGAGCAGATTTTCAGTTTTGGTAAGGAATTTTGCAGTTGCCTCATTGATATCGAGATCCATGCGATTGGCCAATACGGTTAGCCACCAGATGCATTCGCCCAGTTTATGTTCGAGTTCGGGAATGGTTTGTTCGCCTTTTGGCCAGCGCCCTTGTTGCGACATGGTTAACCTGCCAACCAAGCCCGCATCGGTAAGAAAAGCCAGCGCATCCTCTTCAACCGTCCATTTGCTGCCGTGGTGTAACAATTCGAGTTCGTGGTAACGCTCGCGGAGTGCCAGCGATCTTTCTTTTATTTCTGTTAAATCTAAATTTTTCATCTAATTTTTATAAAATGACTGTTTAAAAGCCACCGGGGTTTGATTGGTTTTCTTTTTGAAAATTTTATTGAACGATTGGGGATGTTCGAACCCTAAGTGATAAGCAACTTCGGCAACCGTTAATTTGTCGGAAGCCAGAAATTCCTTAGCCTTTTCGATTATTTTATCATGGATATGTTGTTGGGTATTTTGTCCGGTAAGGCTGCGGAGCATATCGCTGAGATAACGGGGCGAAAGATTTAATACTTCCGCCAGGTACGAAACCGTAGGTAGCCCCTTGGTGAGTGTTTTTTCATTATTGAAATATTGGTTCAAAATAGCTTCCAGCTGGGTAAGGATATCGTGGTTTGCCGCTTTCCGGGTAATAAACTGACGCTTGTAAAAACGGTTGCTGTAATTGAGCAACACTTCAATATGCGAAATAATTACATCCTGACTAAAATCGTCGATTCTGCTGTTCAGTTCCTGTAAAATGTGTTCGAAAACCTCAGAAATGGTAGCTTTTTCTTTTTCAGACAGGTATAAAGCTTCATTTGCAGAATAAGAAAAGAAACCATAATTGTTGATGCTTTTGGCTAAAGGATAATTCCTTAAAAAATCGGGATGGATCAATAAAGTGTAGCCCGAATAATCTTTTTCATCTTCTGCTGCGGCAATGATCTGGTTAGGCGATACAAAGGAGATGCCGCCTTCTTCAAAATCGTAATGGTGCTGTCCGTATTTTATTTTGCCCTGCAGGTTTATTTTGTAAGAAATTTTATAAAAGCTGAGCAATAATAGGGTTGGGAGTTCGGCCACAGGCGTTGTAATATCGGCATAGTTAACCAGGCTCAACAATGGATGTAATGGTTTAGGCAAACCCAATGCACGGTGCAGTTCGGATATCGAATCGAATTTTTGGGGCGCACGTTCTTCCTTTTTCATATTAAAAATGTATGGTTAAAGCTGGTGTACAACCTGGTTAATATTCCATTCTACGGTATTCTGGTCAATCATATCGTGTACAACAGATTCGCTCAGTTCGTCCATTAATCGGTGCATGGATTCGGTGCCGTTTTTTACGGTATCCCAGATCAACATGTCGACAACAGTACGGTCTGTTTTCTGAAAAATCCTTCTGGAGATAAATCCGGGCTGACGTTTCAAAAAATCGTCTATTTCATTATTGGCAGCAATAAATTGCTGGCAGGTATAACTTTTTAACTTAAAGGTAGTGATTTCTACGGCTTCCGATTTTTTCATGTTTTCTTAATTTAATTCGGGTGCATTAAGATTTAAAGTTTGGCGTAGGTTGATCCTGAAGTTTTCACTGCCTTGATCAAGGCGCTGTTGGGCAATTTTTTTAGCATCTTCTCCGGCTAAATAACGCAGTTGATCTTTTCCATCGGTTGCGGCTTCGTATACTACTGCTGCAATTTGTTCGGCTTCGGTAAAGGTGATAAGTGTGCCATCGGCGAAAAGTTCGCCCAGTCTTTTATTCAGCGTTTCATAATCCTGATCAATGGTAGCCTGCATGCCTTTAACAAAATCACTTTTGATGCCGCCCGGCGCTACGGTTTTAATTCCGATGTTAAACTGGGCAAGATCGTAAGAAATACTTTCACTAAATCCTTCTAAAGCCCATTTGGTGGCATTGTACACCGGAGATAGGGGATTGGAAGAGAAACCGCATACGGATGTAGTGGTAATGAACAAACCGTTTTTACGCATTTTAAAATAGGGGATAAAAGCTTTGATTACACGTAATACGCCAATAAGGTTGGTGTCGATCTGTTGGATGATTTGCGTTTCAGTATACGATTCTAAAGCACCAACCAAACCATAGCCTGCATTGTTAAATACGAGGTCGATATTACCCATGGAGATAGCCTTTGTAATGGTTGCTTCGATCTGTTCGGTATTGGTTACATCGAGTGGTAAGAGGTTTACATTTTCAAGGTATTGCAATTCGGTTTCCTTTTCGGGATTGCGCATGGTAGCGATGACTTTCCAGCCTTTTGATTGAAATAATTTTGCGGTGGCTTTACCTAAACCTGTTGATGCACCTGTGATGAAGATTGTTTTCATTTTTAATGATTTAAATATTACATCACAAAGGTGGGTAATGCGAAAAGGGCCGGATGATCCAAAATGAGTTATGTTGTAGCTGAAATGACGGGCGAGCAGCCGTCACCCTGAATTTATCTCAGGGTCTTTCTTGCTAAAAAGATGCTGAAATAAATTCAGCATGACGAATCGTTCTGGCTAAGACGTTTATGAAGGAGTATTTTAATTAAATAATTACCGGGTTCAGGTTATTATATTTGAACAAAACCACCTCCATGTTCGAAACATTTGATCAGACCAATTTTCATCAGCTCTGCGATTTAGCGGGCGGCAGAGATGTGGATTTACAGGCAATTTTAGATCGGTATGGTTATCCACCGTTTTGGTCGAGGCCAAATACTTTCGAATCGCTGGTTCACATTATTTTAGAACAGCAGGTGTCTTTGGCTTCGGCATTGGCTACGCTAAACAAACTGAAAGAAAAAATAGGAGAGATTACTCCGGCGCGGTTATTATTGCTTACTGATCAGGAATTAAGGGACTGTTATTTCAGCCGGCAAAAAACGGTTTATGCCCGTCATTTGGCCGAAAATATAATTAGCGGTGCTTTGTCTCTTCGCGAAATGGAAACAATGGACGATTCTGCTATCAGAAACCAGCTGAAAACCATTAAAGGTATCGGCGATTGGACAGTTGATATTTACCTTATTTTTATGCTACATCATACGGATGTTTTCCCGATAGGCGATCTGGCTGCAGTAAATTCATTAAAGAAAATAAAAGGTTTGGCTGCCGGAGTAATTAAAGAAGAAGTGTTGACGGTAGCAGACCAATTTAAACCTTACCGTACCATTGCTGTAATGCTGCTGTGGCATGTTTATTTAGAGGAAAGGAAGAAAAAGTAACGCGATGGTCTGTGTTTCCATGGTCTGTGTCTCCACAGACCATTTGAGATTAATTTTTGTTTCGGTCTGTGAGGACACAGACCGAGGATGTGTGTTTATAACAGTGCCCTATCCAGATGTACATAACCGCCATCTACGTGGATTAACTGGCCTGTAGTATGACTCGATTTATCCGATAACAAAAACACAGCGGTATTGGCAATTTCATCTACAGTTGTCATCCGGTTTTCGAAAGGGATTTTATCGGTGATGCTTTTTAGTTTTTCATCACGGTCTTCAAAAGTATTGATCCATTTTTCGTAAAGGGGTGTCCAGGCTTCGGCTACAATAATGGCATTAACACGGATGCTGTACGGTAATAACTCTACAGCCCATTCGCGGGTTAGGGCATTTCTGGCACCATTTGATGCCGCATAGCCAGATGTTCCGCCCTGTCCGGTCTCCGCTGTTTTACTGCCGATATTGAGGATGGAACCTTTACTTTCTTTCAATGCAGGCAGGGCGTACTTAGCCAAAAGGTAATAATGTACGACATTTTTATGCAGCGACTCCATAAAAGCTTCGTAGGTACCACTTTCTAGGCCAACGCCATCGTTTACCCCTGCATTATTTACTAAACCATCTATTCTATTGTATTTTGCCAGAATGGCATCAACAATGGTTTCGCAACTTTCGGGTGCAGTAAGTTCTGCTGTAAAGTAGTCGGCTTTTAAACCTAAATCTTTTACCTCCTGAAGCATTTTCAGGTTATCTTCTTCGTTTCGGCCGATGATAATCGGAAATGCGTTTTCGATGGCCAAAGCTTTCACAATTGCCGCACCGATGCCTTTTGCACCACCACTTACCAATATTATTTTTCCGTCTAAATTTAAATTCATATTCGGGGGATATTTTTGTTTTTATTTAAGCATAGTGCTTTTTGCAGAGGGCATAGAGGGAGTTTGGTTGCATAGATTTCTCTCCCGACTTAACATCGGGACTGCGCTTCAGTCGAAATGACGACTTGGTTTTGATGGTTTTCTATACTACATCCTCCATTTTACCTCATCCATTATCCATGTAACTAAAGGCTTACTCCTCTTTTCCAAGGGATAAAATCGTCCTGGTTGAGCTGTACTGCTTTTGGTATTTCTTCTCCGCTGGCAGCTTTAATGCAATATTCGAGGATATCTTCGCCCATTTCGGTAATGGTTTTTTCTCCATTTATTATTGCTCCGGTATCAATATCAATAATATCGCTCATGCGTTTGGCCAAAATCGAATTGGTTGCCACTTTAATGGTAGGGCATACCGGATTTCCTGTTGGTGTACCCAAACCCGTGGTAAACAGAATAAGTGTTGCACCGGCAGCGGCTTTGCCTGTAGTAGCCTCAACATCGTTTCCTGGCGTACATACCAGGCTTAAACCCGGCTTAGTAGCAGGTTCGGTATAATCTAAAACATCAACCACGGGAGAGGAACCTGCTTTACGAGCCGCTCCGGCCGATTTTATCGCATCGGTAATTAAACCATCTTTAATGTTGCCCGGCGAAGGGTTCATGTAAAAACCCGAACCTACTTTGTGCGCCAGGTCATCATATTCGGTCATTAAGCGGATAAATTTTTCAGCTGTTGGTTGATCTACAGATCTGTCGATCATTTCCTGTTCTACACCACAAAGTTCGGGGAACTCAGCCGATAACACCTTTGCACCCAATGCCACCAATAAATCGGCACAGTAACCCACAGCCGGATTGGCAGAAATACCACTAAAACCATCACTGCCGCCACATTTTACACCTACGCATAATTTGCTTAAAGGGGCTTCTGTACGTTCTTGTTTATTGATAAGCATCAGGCCTTCAAAAGTGCTTTTGATTGCATTTTGGATTAATTGCGTTTCACTCTGTGTTTTTTGCTGTTCGAAAATCAATAAGGGTTTATCAAAATTGGCATCGAGCGTTAAAAGGTCGCGTTTAAAATCTTCTACCTGTAAATGCTGACAGCCTAAGCTTAAAACTGTAACACCTGCCACATTGGGATGGTTGGCATAGGCCGCCAACAGCTTGCTTAAGGTATCAGAATCCTGACGGGTACCACCACAACCGCCATTATGCGTGAGGAATTTAATCCCGTCAACATTTTTAAAAGTACGGTTGGCTTTATCTACTTTGGGCTCGAAACTGATGTTATCGATACTTTCGCCGTTTTCGTAAGCTTGTACAAGCTTGTGCGTATACGATTTATATTGAGCATCTACGGCATAACCAAGTTCGCCATATAGCGATTCTTTAATGATATCGAGATTCCTGTTTTCGCAGAAAACCGTAGGGATAAATAACCAGTAATTAGCAGTTCCTACATCGCCGTTTTTACGGTGGTAACCCTGAAATTTACGGTCGGCATATTGGCTTACATCGGGTGCTGCCCATTTAAAATCAACATTACGGTAAGCAAAAGGCTCGGCAGCATGTTTGGTGTTCTCAACACTCATGCGCATACCGGCTTTTACCTCAAACTGGATTTTTCCAACCAGTACACCATACATCATCACCTCATCACCGGCTTTCATATCCTGCATAAAAAACTTATGCTTGGCCGGAATTTCATCTACGGTAAGATAGCTAATACCTTCGTGTATGATTTCGGTTCCTTTGGGTAAATCCTGTAACGCTACCAGAACATTATCAGCGTTATTAATCCTGATGACTAATTTTTTCATCTATTTAATATGTATTTCTTGTTGAAGTAACCATCTGGTTTTAATGATCAGTAACCACAATTTGTCCCGGTTTATCGGGAGGTAAAAAGGATGCACACAGATATAAAAATCCGTGTTTATCTGTGTGCATCTGTGG
>NZ_DJDT01000044.1 GCF_002432345.1 Pedobacter sp. UBA5917 | reverse complement strand
TCATTTCGTCACCCTGAATTTATTTCAGGGTCTTTCCAAAATAGATGCTGATCCCGAATCTTCGGGACAGCATGACGAATCTATTGAGACCAGATGTTTTTAAAACCCTATTTTTTAGCAAATAATTATCGAATTCAAATTAATGCTGCAATTAAACCAGAATAATTTATTATTATCTTTGCCATCTATTAAATTAAGCAGATGAGCAAGCTTTTCGGATATATTTTAAGCCCTATTTTTTATATTTTCTTTGGATTAATGCTTTGCATTTTCCATCCTGTACAATGGATATGTTTTAAAGTTTTCGGCTATAAAGCACATAAGGTTTCAGTAGATATTCTTAATTTTTTTCTAACCTATTGTCAGATTTTCCTGTTCAATTCCATCAGCTTTAAAAACGAGTATGATCTGCCGGCAGACAGACCGATTATTTTTGCGGCCAACCATCAAAGCATGTACGATATTCCTTCGTTGATCTGGTTTTTAAGAAAACACAGCGCAAAATTTATCTCAAAAATCGAACTTACCAAAGGTATTCCTTCTATTTCCATCAACCTGCGTTTGGGTGGAGGAGCAAATATTAACAGAAAAGATAACAAACAGGCCATTTCAGAAATCATTAAACTTGGCCGCAGAATGAAGGAAAACAACTGGAGTACAGTTATCTTTCCCGAAGGTACCCGCGCAAAAGACGGACAGCTAAAAACCTTCCAATTTGGGGGCATTGCCACCATTTTAAAAGTGGTACCCAATGCATTGGTGGTTCCGGTGGCGATAGAAAATTCGTGGAAAATTGTCCGTTTTGGCATGTTTCCCTTAACTACCGGCAACGCCTTAAAATGGACCGTTTTAAAACCCATAGAACCCGGTGTAAAAACAGCTAACGATATTACCCTCGAAGTAGAAAACGAAATCAGGAAAGTTTTGGGCCAGCCAATGGAACAACCAGCTACGCTGTAAAGAAGGGTTAACTGGTTAATTGTTTAAATCGGTTAATCGGTACCAAACGCCCATTATCCATCTTACATTTTCCATCTTACAAACACATTACAAGATTAATCGACGTAAAACGCTATACGCCTAGCGCCAACCGCCCATCATCCATTTTCCGTCTTACCTCACCCCTAGATATTCTTATTCCCGATCACCCTGAAAAATTCATCGCGGTAAGTATCGCCTACAGGAATAATTTTCTGATTAATGGTGATACGGCTACGCTCGATGCTCTCAATTTTATCAACCGCAACAATGTACGATTTGTGCACCCTGATAAACTGGCTTTGAGGTAATGCCTCTTCCATTTTCTTCATACTCTGAAGTGTAATTACACGTTCATCCTTGGTGAAAATAGAGATATAATCCTTTAAACCTTCGATAAACAGGATATCGTGAAGATAGATTTTTTGGATCTTGTGTTCCGTTTTTACAAAAATATAGTCCTGTACAGGATTTGCTGGTGCAGAAAATGGTGCAGGCGTAACAATCGGCTGCGCAACGCTGGCAGGGGCTTCAACCGGTTTTACCTGGTTATGCACTTTTTCTACCGCTTTATAAAATCGGTCGAAAGCAATTGGTTTCAATAGATAATCAGAAACATTGAGATCGTAACTTTCCAAAGCATACTGTGGGTAGGCCGTGGTTAAAATATAGTGGCATTTGTTACCCGCGATCTTTAAAAACTGGATTCCCGTTAATTCAGGCATCTGGATATCCAAAAACACAAGATCAATCCCCCCACCCTGCACAATCTGCAAAGCTTCTATCGGGTTTTCGCACCTTTTAACCATCGTTAAAAAAGGCACTTTCGATATATAATCCTGTAAAATATCAAGCGCTAAAGGCTCATCATCAACAACAATACAGTTTAAATTCATTTTGGTTAATCTATTTAGTTCATGATTTTCTTATATCCGGTTTAATTCTCCGGTTATATGTCAATCATCAGTTCGCAGGTATAATGGGTAGCCGAATTTACAACATTTAATTTATATCTGTCAGGATATACCAATTGTAGCCTACGTTCTACATTGGTTAAACCTACACCGCCCTGTGCATCTTTGTTCTGCTGGTTCTTTTTATTGATGACACTGAAGTGCAGAATTTTCTGGTTGGCAATGATATTGATTTTTACCGGTTCGGCCGGATCATTTACCACGCCATGTTTAAACGCATTCTCGACAAAGGAAATCAGCATTAACGGCACTATTTTCTGGTTATCGATCTCCCCGTTTAAAGTAAGTTCGATGTATGCACCATCCTTAAACCTGATTTTTTGCAGCTCGATATAATTGGTTAAATAATCTACCTCTTTACTTAAAGCTACCGTTGGGGTATTGCTTTCATAAATCATATAACGCATAATTTCCGAAAGCTTCATAATCGCATCGGCTGTTTTATCCGATTTTTGATAAGCCAGCGAATAAATATTATTAAGGGAGTTAAAAAGGAAATGCGGATTTAACTGCGATTTTAAAAACTGGAGTTCCATTTCGCGGCGTTCGCTTTCCAGGTTACGCTGGATGCGTTCGCTCGAAAACCAGTCGGCGGCAAATTTGATAATACAGCTCGATACCAAAAAGAATCCGCATAAAAACAATTGAATGAAAAAGTAATAGTTTATCTGGAACGTTTTTTTCCCCTGTCCCGCTTCCACATACTCTAACAAATCTTTTGGATTTAATACGGCAATAACGGTTTTAATCAGCGCACCAGCCCCTAATAACACGATAAAGGTTAGAATATACAAAAAGTACCTCTTTTTATTTTTTATTAACTGAGGTATAAGTATCAGATAATTAATATAGAATAAAGAAACATTAATGATCCCAAACCCTACCAAAGTAATCATATAATGTTTAACACTCGCCCGTTCCGGACTGAGGAAAAACCCCAGTATGATGATAAAAGATATCATTACCCAGTATATAGCGTGTAATATTAAAGGCCCTTTACTCTGTTTCATTTAAAATTTATTAAAAATTGGCAAAACCTATACACGTTTAAGTAACGCATATTGTTCAAAGCCACAAAATAAATAAAGTTTTATCGATTTACTTACACAATCTACCAACGGGCATTTTTTTTCTACCAACGGCCCAATGGGCAATTTTTATCGACCAACGCCAAAAATGTCTGTTGATCTAGAATCTTGAACACTTGGTATAATAGATTTTAGCAGGAAGTTTTTCCTGTGTTTCTTTGAATCATCAAAACGAAAACAATATGAAAACTACATCAGCAATCCACTTAAAAAATCAAACAGTAATGGCTGATGATATTTTCGCAGCCTCTCAAATAAAACAAACCATCATGAAAAAGTTAGGAAACACTTCGCCATTTTTACTATTGTTATTACCAGTATTTATGATGATCATTTTAACCCTTACCGTAAGCACCAGTCAGAACGACGCAGAAATAGTAGTTAAGCCTGCAAAAAGCTCAAGTACTATTGTAACAAAAGCCACCGCTATTTTTAAATAATAGCCATGGGTAATTACGCGATCGAAACCGTAGGCTTAAACTTTAATTTTGGCAACCAGGCCATTGTAAAAGATCTTTCGTTACAGGTACCAAAAGGCAGCATTTACGGCTTTTTAGGGCCAAACGGAGCCGGAAAAACAACCACTATAAAAATTTTATTAAACCTGCTGAAGTCGCCTTCAGATCAGGTTTTTTTATTCGGAAAAGAAATAAACAGTAACCGCATTGCTATTTTAAAGCGTGTAGGTGCCTTGGTAGAGCAACCTGCCATTTACGGGCATTTAACAGGCCGCGAAAACCTCATCAACCGTTGTATCCTACTGGGCATAAAAAAAACCAAAGCCGACGAAATGTTGGCCCTGGTGGGTTTAACCGATGCAGCAGATAAAAAAGCGAGTAAATATTCTTTAGGTATGAAACAACGTTTGGGCATAGCACAGGCGCTGATATCTGATCCCGAACTACTACTTTTAGACGAGCCTACCAATGGTTTAGACCCTAACGGCATTATCGAGATACGTAACTTGATGATCGAACTGGCTACCAAACATCAAAAAACCATTCTGGTATCAAGCCATTTACTGGCAGAAATAGAAAGAACTGCCACACATGTAGGCATCATCAATAAAGGGCAGCTGTTATTTCAGGGCACCATTGATGAACTTCATCTGCTGAGCAAACCCATGCTCGAAATCGAAGTAAACAACATCGAAAGTGCGAGCACCTTTATCGCAAAGGCCGGATATGAAATCGTTGCCCAAACCGATAAAAAAATCACGGTTCCGTTTAATTCAGCCCAAAAAAGCGGCGAATTAAATACACTCCTTATACAAAACGGTTTTACAGTAAGCAGCCTTTATCAGCAAAGAAAAGACCTCGAAAATTTATTCCTGGATATTACCAAAACAAACTAATATGCGTACGCTCTACATATCTTTAAAATCAGAATTTTATAAGTCGCGGAAAACGCTGGCTTTTTGGGCGGCCATATTGTTACCGGTTATTATATGCGGATTAATCTCTTTTGGTTTTTATTCAGAATCCGAAAAAGTAATTGCTGCACATAACCCTCCTGTAATACTGTGGGCAAAGTATAGCGGTGCAGCACTTGGCGTAATGGGGTTTTTAATTATGCCCTTTTATGTCATATTTATGGCTTTTTCGGTTAATAATATCGAGCATAAGAACGATACCTGGAAAATGTTATTTGCTCAACCTTTGAATAAATTTGCCATTTATGCCGCAAAATACCTGTATGCTGTATTTCTGATATTCCTTTGTTTATTTCTTTTCGCCTCTTTAACTTTTGCTTTTGGCCATTTATTGCAGGTATTGGTTCCAAAATTCAACTTTAACCAGTATAATCCATTAAGTTTCCTCATTAATGCTTATGCTAAACTATTCCTGTCTGCTTTAGGCATTTTATCATTTCAGTTTATTTTAAGTTTATTGTGGAGCGATTTCCTTAAACCGATGGGAATTGGCTTTGTTGGCACCATTATGGGGATAATTACAGCAAATATTGGCTGGAAATATGCCTACCTGATCCCTTATTCGTTACCTGCTTTAGCTTTGAAGATCACGAAAGTGAAAAAAGGAACCGATCCGCTCGATTTTCCCATTTTCACACAGGAAATATGGACAAGTTTAATTTATGCAGCCATTCTTTTTATTATCGGCTACTTTATTGTAACCAAAAAGAGTATAAAATAGGTTAAGGGATTATTTATCAGGTCAATCATGTAAAAATATCATTGGAAAATAATTTGAAGGGGTTTAAAGTGTAATTTAGATCAAAATCAACCAACTAATTATTCCAAAATGATCAAAAGATTTACCACCACAGCACTGGCTCTTAGCTTGTGCCTTACGGCTTTTGCACAAGATACCCCTGATGCAGCTGTAGTACAAAAAATAAGAAAGGAAGGTTTGGAACATTCAAAAGCAATGGACATTGCCTTTAACCTAACAGATGTTAGCGGACCCCGTTTATCAAATTCGCCCGGCTTAAAAAGAGCGCAGCAATGGGCTGTAAAACAACTCACCGATTGGGGTTTGAAAAATGCCCATCTCGAAGCCTGGGGAACTTTCGGTAAGGGCTGGCAGATTGATAAATATTATGCAGCTACCACACTCCCTTATTACCATGCCATTATTGCCTCGCCAAAAGCCTGGACACCGGGTACAAACGGACCGATAAAATCTGAAGTAATCTTAATCAAGGCCGATAGCGTTGCCGATTTAGCTAAATACAAAGGCAAATTGGCTGGAAAAATCATCATGATGGATCAGGGCACGCCACTAACCAGCGGCACCAAAGCCGATTTTTCGCGTTATGCAGATACAACCCTGGCACAAATGGCTGCAGCAAAACCACAGGCAGCTGGTACCAGACAACGCCCCGCAGGAGGACCGATGGCGGATAGAATGGCGCAGATGATGAAAATACGCGAAACACGCGCAGCTATAAATGCCATGTTGGTTGAAGAAAAAGTCGGTTTGATTTTAACATACGCCCGTGGCGGCCAGGGGACATTTTTTACCAGTAACGGCGCATCTTATGCGCTAGATGCTAAACCTGTTTCACCTGAACTAGAAGTAGCTGCAGAAGATTTCCTTCATATATTACGCTTATTGCGTGCTGGTAAACCTGTAGAGGTAGAAGCCGATATTAAAACTTCTTTTTACGATCAGGATCCACAGGGTTATAACGTAATAGCCGAAATACCCGGAACCGATAAAAAACTAAAAGACGAAGTGGTAATGATTGGTGGTCACTTCGATTCGTGGCATGCCGCAACCGGCGCAACCGACAATGCTGCCGGCTCTACCGTAATGATGGAAGCCATGCGCATTTTAAAAGCCATTGATTTTAAACCAAAACGAACCATCCGCATCGCACTATGGAGTTCGGAAGAGCAAGGCTTATTTGGCTCAAGAGGTTATGTATCTAAACACTTTGGCGATCCAAAAACCATGGTATTAACACCCGATCAGAAAAAAATATCGGCTTATTACAACCTTGATAACGGAACAGGAAAAATCCGTGGGGTTTATTTACAGGGCAATGCCACCGCCGGTCCGATTTTTCAAAGCTGGTTAAGCCCATTTGCCGATCTTGGCGCAACAACTGTTACCATTAGCAACACCGGTGGTACCGATCACCAGGCTTTTGATGCCGTTGGCATCCCGGGTTTCCAGTTTATCCAGGACCCTGCTGATTATAATACCCGTACGCACCATAGCAATATGGATACATACGACAGACTTGTTGAAGATGATTTAAAACAGGCCGCAACCATTATTGCTTCTTTTGTATATAATACCTCGCAACGTGAAGCACAGATACCAAGAAAAGAATTACCTGCGCCACAACCGGCCCGACCATAAAATAACATAAATACAAAAGCCTGCTGATTTGACTTTAGAAATCAAATAGCAGGCTTTGCTGTTAGAATGAGAGGTTATAACATCTTTTTACATCCTTTAAAAGGATAATATTCTTTCTTTAAACGCCCACACAATTAACTGGTAGGAGTTTTTCAGGTCGAGCTTTCGCACCATATTTCTGCGGTGTGTATTTACGGTATGTTCGCTGATAAAAAGCATTTCACCGATTTCTTTGCTGTTGTACCCCATCGATAATAGGTGCACAATCTCTACCTCCCTTTCGCTGATCGAACCATGATTTTCCTGTAATAGGATATTGTTTATCATTTTTGAAAGAATTAAATTTTAATTTTTAGATTTTTCGGCTTCGTCAAAATAGACCCATCTTTAAATAAGTCCAAAATAGTTGTTCATCAAGGGTAGACAATGTTTGTTTGTACAACAGCAGATTGTTTATCTGTTATTATATACCAAAAGTAGTGGTATGCCGCAACTGCATGATAGCGCAAAACACCTTAAATAAAAAGGTGTTTTTACGGTATTTTAATTATAAATACTTCTTGCCAGATCACTTATTATTATCGATTTTTAGGCTTTAATAAACAAATAAACATCCTAATTTTATGAGCAAAAATTTAAACTCAGAACCTATCGATCCGAAGATTGCAAAAGCAATGGTTGTAGCATACGCCAAAGAAGGGGCTACTTATGATAAATCGTACACCAAAGCGGTATGGTTTCCGGCAGAGCAGATTTTAGAAATAGCAAAATCAATGGCTGAAGGAAAATATGACGGACTAAGGATTTACTTTGCACAATATTTAAATGAAGGCCTTGAAGGTGTTCCCGAATCTTATGCAGGCAGAAATACCCTATTATTGGTGCCAACCATACCGAGTTTAGCTAACGGAGGTTATGGAGATCCGCGTGATCATGAGGATGATTTGGGCAATATCGAAAACAGGGGAACAGCCTGTCCGGATATGTGCGATGGAACCAGTTTATAAAGAATGAGGTATGTTTCGCCCATAATCATCTCCGAGTTGGGTTGCTTAATTGCAGCCCTTTTTTTGGTTTGGAAAGATAAATCTATCTTTTGGAAAATAATAACCTGTTACATTGCGGTTGCCCTTGCTACAGAACTATTTGCCATTTATCTTGCATCGCACCACCGGCACAACTTATGGCTTTTTAATATCTTTATAATATTTGAGAGTACTACCATCTTATATGGCCTCTATTGTTGCTTACGGGAATACACCAACCCTAAACCTATTTTTTTAATCGGTTCGGGAATGGTGTATCTTACCTATTTTTACTTCTTAATTTCGCAACCATTTACAGACACCAATGCATTAACAATCAGCGTGATGTCGATAATTTTCACATTATATTGCCTCTATTATTACTACCTCTTATTAAAAGATGCAAATTTCATCAACATCAAAACCCATCCCGAATTTTGGTGGATAACGGGTGTGTTATTTTATTACTTCGGAAGCACCATGTCTAATATCTTTGATGGCTTATTTACCGTAAAAATTATTGGTAATGCTACATTAAGATATTGCATTTATGTATTGCTAAACCTAATTTTATATAGCTTTTGGGTATATTCGTTTATATGCAGAATGAAACAACGAAAATTGCAGTCTTAGTTGCCATTTCTACACTGGTATTCCTGTTAATGCCAGTGTTTTTGATTTTATACATCAGATCCTATAACCGGCATAAAAAAAATCATTTTCTGGAAAAGCAGAATATGCAGCAGCGGTTCGAATCGGAAATACTTCAAACACGGATTGAGGTACAGGACCAGACCATGCAGAGCATCGCTACCGAACTGCACGATAATGTTGGACAATTGCTTAGTCTTACCACGCTTACCCTAAACTCGGTAAACTTAAATGATGTGCCGAAAGCAAAAAAGAAGATCGAAAATTCCCTTTCCCTTGTTAATAAATCCATTAAAGAATTAAGGGAGCTGGCCAAACTTTTACATGGCGAGCAATTGGTAGAAAATGGCCTTGGCCACGCCATTGATCAGGAAATTAACTGGCTTAACAAAGCAGGTACTTACGACCTGCAAACCAACAATAAGCTTTTGGATTCAGAACTTGTATCACCCGATAAGGATCTGATCATCCTCCGTTTGCTTCAGGAGATTATCAATAACATCATCAAACATGCGCATGCAACCCATATACAGATCGATTCGTACCTTGAAAACGATGCGCTGCATTTAAAAGTTGCCGAAAATGGCATAGGCTTCGATCCAGAAGAGATGAAAGCTAAAAAATCCGGAATGGGTCTTAATTCTATTTATAAAAGAATTGAGATGATCAATGGAAAATTAGCCTTAAATTCGGCTCCGGACAAAGGCACATCTATTGCCATTGAAATCCCCTATCCCTAAGTTATGCAGAACCAAAATATCGCCATAGCCATTGTTGATGATCATACGCTCTTCC
>NZ_DJDT01000331.1 GCF_002432345.1 Pedobacter sp. UBA5917 | reverse complement strand
ATCCTATGCCGGATAGCAGGGTGCAGAGGAGTTTTCGCGTAATTTCTACCGCAACCACTCATCATTCCACCTACTTCGTCATTGCGCGGCACAGCCTGTCCCGATTTTTTTTCGGGAAAGCAATCTTACTACTATGGGTTATCCACAATCTGTATCGCACCTGCTCTGTTATTGCCTTTCCTCAATTCTGTCATCCTGAGTGCAACGAAGGATCTCTGCGTGCATTGCACCGCAATCGTTTAAGCACCGACATTCACATTTCAAATGCAATATACCGGCCTGCTGCTCGGGCTTGCCTCGGCTCTGCGCCGCCGAAGGGCGCTTACTTTTGGCTTGATCCAAAAGTAACAAAAGATCAAGGCTTGGATCTTTTCTTGAACTAAGCTATCGAAATTCTTATTGCGGCAATATGGAGGCCCCGATGAAAAATCGGGACTGTATATTGCCTTGGGCTGTGGTTTAATTTGGGATTGTGCAAGAATTTCAATGCTTATTT
This sequence comes from Pedobacter sp. UBA5917, assembly GCF_002432345.1. Taxonomy (GTDB): domain Bacteria; phylum Bacteroidota; class Bacteroidia; order Sphingobacteriales; family Sphingobacteriaceae; genus Pedobacter. Next base: position 4,369 of record NZ_DJDT01000331.1, on the reverse strand, counting down.
CTGCGAAAATATCCTATGCCGGATAGCAGGGTGCATATAGCATGATGCATACGGCACGGCGGCGATAGCATGGCGCGTATGAGTTTTGGCGATAAGACCCTAGTTGTCATCCTGAGGGTAACGAAGGATCTTATATTTTCCGCATTAACTCCTAAATCTTGTTACCCGCATCATTTCATTATCTACCACCACTTCGTCATTGCGAGGCTGGGGTTGCGCGAGCCGAAGCAATCTTTTAGAAAGGCTAAAATGACGGTTCGTAATTCTATGCGTGCAGGTGCTAGTTTGATGCGTGCAGGTGTTAGTTTGATACGTGCAGGTGCTAGTTCTATGCGTGCGGATGTTAGTTTGATGCGTGCGGATATTAGTTTGATGCGTGCGGACATTAGTTTGATGCGTGCGGACATTAGTTTGATGCGTGCAGTTGCTAGTTTGATGCGTGCAGGTGTTAGTTTAATGCGTGCATGTGCTAGTTTGATGCGTGCGGGTGTTAGTTTGATGCGTGCATGTGATAGTTTGATGCGTGCGGATGGTAGTTTGATGCGTGCAGTAGGCAGTTTGATACTTGCAGTAGGCGGTTTGATACTTGCAGTAGATAGTTTGAAACTTGCAGTAGGTAGTTTGAAACTTGCAGTAGATAGTTTGAAACTTGCAGTAGGTAGTTTTAAACTTTCCGTTAACAACATTATCCTGTCAGCTCGTAGGTTTATCAGATCAGGCGATAGTTATAAACTTTCCGTCGGTAGTTTTAAACTTGCAGTTGATAACATTATACTTTCCGATGGCAGATCTATAGTTGCAGTTCGCAGCTTTATTGGAGAGGTAGGTTACTTTATAAGTGCAGTTGCTAGTTTAAAGCCTTATATTTTTGGTAATTAATTACTTATACTTAAATGGCTGGCGAGTTTGGGCTGTATTAAAATTATTTTCACTATTTTTAAACTAGTTAATGCTCAAACAGATGAAATACTCAAACATCAATGACCCATTTTACCAGCAAATTCAAAACGAAATAAACAGGGTAGAAGGTAAAGCGAATACTTATATTGGCTTTTTTTATTTTATCCGTATTACACAAATCCTGCTTGCGGGCTTAATTACCGTTATTTCGGGTTTAAAGAAACCGCTATATTTTGGTGAAGACACCATTCTTATCCTGGGGGCCATACTTACGGCAATTACTTCAATTGATACGCTGTTCCAGGTAGATACCAAGAAAAATACCTATAAATTGCTTTTGTTCGATTTCAGGTCAATCCGTGCAGAATTTGTTAGTGAGTATCTTCAGAATAATGGTGTTGTAAGTAATGAGTTTAAGGCTGGCCTTTTTAAAAAATACGAAAGGGCCAATGCCTATGCACGCGATTTGATTATAAGCGATAAGAAACCAGATCCTGCTGGCGGTAAAGAGCCAAGCCCGGCATCTTAAATAATATAAAATCTTTTGGTTAAAGCATTTAAAAGATATTCGAACTAATATTTTTGGTGCAATATGGTTAACCGTAAAATTTACTTCCCGTAGCCAGCTATCTTGGCAGCATGAAAAGATTTTATTATATCCTGTTTTTAAGTGTAGTTGCACTAGCCTGTAGTAAACAAAACGAAGTAGGCACAGATATTGAAACCGATATGCCATGTGGTAAATATAAATCGGGGCAACAATTATACAAAGGCTCTAAGGGTGGTTGCTATTATTATAATAGTAAAGATAAGGAGTATGTGGAGAGGGATGCGTGTAAGTGTTAATGGTCTTCTTCATTGCAGGATTTTAGTATATTAGAATATGGATGAGGAAAACAAAACAAAACACTATGGTAATTTAGAGGATATGTTTAAGGCTTCTCAGTTTTTGCCAAAGTTTTCTAAGTTGCATAATAAGATGAAAGATGCATTCAATGGCTTGATTGAAATAACTAAATCCTTTGAACGTCAGGAAACTGAATATAAAATTTTAATCAAAACTTGTTTGATAGACTTGTTTGGACTAATTGAAGCTGATATTTTCTATTACAATACTATAGATAACCATCCACCCCAAGATGAAAAAATTGATTTTATTGAGAAGATGAAATTAACTTTTGATCAAATAGCAACCACGTTTGGTAAAGAAAAAATTGTAAACGAATATTTCAGAACCCAAATGCAGCTAGTAAGAAAATTGAGAAAGAAACGTAACAATCAAGTACACCCTAAGGAAGTTGAACACCTTTACAATCCAACTAAGAGAGATTTGAATGATATTATTTTCTGCTTTAAAAAATATGATCAGCTTATTAATGGCATTATGAACAATTTCTTTTTCAGTACCAACATACCATCAAGCTTTTTTTTAAATCGCTAGTTATTACGTGGAATAATCTCTCTTTTCTACATAATCCACAATATCATTGGTATCACTCATTAAGCCTTGAAGGGTATTGCAGTTTTGGCATTTGTATAGATATACATTATGTTCATCATTAAAACCATCTGGAATCATTGGTGTATTCTCACAAGTTGTATCATTCGGGCAGAGGGGCGCAACGTTCTTTGCTTCGTACCGCTTCAAAAGTTCGTTGTATTTCCATTCCCATTTCCAAATGGTATGTTCAAATTTATCAGCAGTGTAGCTAAGCCTTGTTAAATCAGTTGCAGTTAAATACCTATTATTTGTTCTATCTAATGATCTTCTATTCTTTAATTCTAAAAGGTAACGCCAAGTAAGTGGTATCACCACTAGAGCAATTAGTACAATGTAAACAGGGATTTGAAAGGTAAGTAAAACGCTAATGTACTTTAATCCTATTATGATGGTTGAAAGTATGGGCAGCTTAAATATAACTTCTGTTATAAAAAGAAGAATCAAGCCACCAATTACAGACCAAGATATGTTCTTAATCCATTCGTGGTTGAAGAACTTTTTCATTGTTTCCATGAACGTTATAATAAAATGTGAAATAATACCATTGTCTGACGTAGGGGACTATTATTATATCCACCTGAACCAGCAGATGATTCGTAAATCTATTTAAATTTGGTAATCTTTTCAATCTTACCATTAGTATTAAATTCTTGTACTTCCGCTAGTGGATTATGCATCATGTAAATACAAATTGCAGAAATGATTGCCACCATGATAACTACATGTTTCCAAGAATTAAGTCTTGATACTGCTTGAATTATTGCTTTGATTTCTAACATAACATTGTCTTATAACCTAAATATTATGTAATGCTTTATAAATACATTACTTCGATCACTAAATTTCCTTTTTCATACTACAAATTTACCTAAAATAAAGAAGGTTATTTTATGGGCGTTTTTAAGTGTAATCCTTTTCCATTTGATTTAAACAAAGATAAGTATAATAAAAGATCAATTATGAAGGAGGTAGTTTTAGGGCATGAAATGTTTACATACTAGGAACTTTTTACCGCTAATTATTAGATTGTCTATAGATCAATAATCTCAATATCTAAAATAGAAAATGATAGCATGGCAAGTCAAAGTAGGTATTAAAACAAGTAGTATATCAAAGGGTTGTACATAGTGCACGGTACAGGTTCAGTCTCATGTTAATTAATATACTATTGCTATTTAGTTTTTACTTAAGAATTTTGTCAAAAATTAAAAAGCCCAATCATTTCTGATCGGGCTTTTAATTTTTATAGCTGTTTCCTATTTATTCTTCAATATCTCCACTTTCTCCCGCTCACTAGCTAATAACCTTTCGTAAAGCTCAATTATTTTTTCTAGTGGATTTATTGTACATAAATAGTTGTTATTGTTTGAGCTACTGTCGGTAAATGTATTTCCAATAATATTAAATACTGTCTCCTCGCTAAAATTTTTAATCGCCTCGGCTGTTACACCCAAAACCTTAGCTACTTTTTCTAAAGTGCTATCCTCAATTTCTTCGCTCTGCTCTAATTTGCTAATGGCCTGCTGGCTAATGCCGAGTTCGGTAGCAAGAGCTTCTTGTTTCATACCGCGTAATTCGCGGATGCGGCTAATTTTACGGCCAAGGTGCATGTTTTTCGGTTTTGATGAGGTTTCCATAACCAAATATATCTATTTTTTTGTGTGGTAAGAAACAACGGGCTTATTGTTTTATACAATTACGGGGGTGGCAAATTGTTTTATAGGCCTTTGTATATTTACATACCTCTTTTTAAGAAAGGTTTGTCATCCTGAGAGCAACGAAGGATCTCTGCGTTTAGCGCACTAACATCGTTTAAGTACAGCTATTTGTGTTTTAAAATGCAATGTGCTGTCCAGCAGCTCAGTCTTGCCTCGGTTAGCCACCGAACTGGCTCTTACCTTTTTCTTGATAAAAAGGTAACCAAAAATCAAGGCTTGGATTTGATGTCGGATAAATTCGTCAAAGCTT
>NZ_DJDT01000001.1 GCF_002432345.1 Pedobacter sp. UBA5917 | reverse complement strand
CCCCCGCCGATACCCTTTCTTCTGAATTGGGTATGGTTTATGGAAAACGGTTTTTCAATATTATTTCCTTCAGGGCCGACCGTTGTGGAATGGACGGGGTAATCAGTTTGGAAGGCACCCTGATCGGCATTGCCGGAAGCTGCATTATTGCCGCTATTTATGCCCTGGGATCAGGATGGGATATCAACTTTTGCTTTATCGTTATTGCCGGTACAATAGGTAACCTTACCGATTCGATACTGGGTGCTTTGTTTGAACGTAAAGGAAAAATCGGGAATGATGCGGTCAATTTTCTGAATACCCTAGCGGCGGCACTGGTTATGGTGCTGTTGGCTATACTGTTTCTCTAGATAATTTATTGGCTCAAAATTTAAGCTTTTATGAATACCACTTAAGTAGGTCGATGCTAACATCATTTTTATAATCAAAATCGTTGGATTTATGCATTTGAAATTAGAGATATCCCATCCAGAATATCTCTATTCTAACCAAATATAAACCTGCTATGAGTCAGGAATATTTTTATATATTTATTTATATTATATCTATAGATTAACTATACAAATTAATACAAATTATTTAATGTCCGCCAAATTTAATTTGGTTAGTTTTTTCGGTCAGTTACATTGTGACAATTCCATTATACACCTTCGCAGACTAGCAGTGCAGTTTGGGATTTGTGAGGCTATAATGTCTATGGATTTTATCTATATTTGCAGGCCCAGGATTTTATTTAACCGGTTGTGAAGGGTTGCAAAATTTTAAGCCATTTTATAACCCCTACAAGGATGTAAATCCATTACTGTTAACTAAAATGCATGATGGCCAGAAAAGGTATTTTGGCCTTATAACTGGGGAATTAGAAAGATAAATGATTAGATTAAACAATATTACCAAAACATTTGTACTTCGCGATAGATCGGTAAAAGCACTTTCGGATGTTTCGATACATGTACCAAAGGGCAAAATATTTGGGGTGATAGGTGCATCGGGAGCGGGTAAGAGTACGCTGATCAGGTGCGCAAACCTGCTCGAACAACCAACTTCGGGTGAGGTATTTATCGATGGAAAAAACCTGATGCAACTTTCGGGGAGTGAGCTTGCCAAAGAACGCAGGCAGATCGGGATGATATTTCAGCATTTTAACCTGCTTTCCTCACGCACGGTTTATCAGAATGTGGCTTTCCCGCTCGAACTGGAAGGGGCTTCGAAAGCGAAAATACAGGAGCGTGTTTCTGAACTGCTCAACTTTGTAGGTTTGGCAGAAAAACACGCAGATTATCCTGTAAATTTATCAGGCGGACAGAAACAGCGTGTAGCCATTGCCAGAACACTGGCCGCAAGCCCCAAGGTACTGCTCTGCGATGAGGCTACCAGTGCGCTTGATCCTGAAACGACTACATCTATTTTAAAACTTTTAAAAGATACCAATGAGAAATTTGGTATCACGATATTGCTCATTACGCACGAAATGCAAGTGGTTAAGGCAATCTGCGATGAGGTAGCCGTTATCAGCGGAGGCGTGTTGGTAGAACAGGGGACGGTAAGCGAAATATTTTCGCACCCCAAAAGCGAACTCGCCAAAAAGTTCATTTCATCTTCCATTAAAGTAACGCTTCCTAAAGAATATGAAGAACAGATTAAAAACAATTCATCCGGACTGGGCAATCCCATTATTAAACTCAGTTTCAATGGCGATGCGGCCGATAGTGCTGTACTTTCGGAGGTGGCATCATTGTTTGGGATAAACAATAATATCATTACCGCACAGATTGAACATGCAGCTGGCGTAAAATTTGGGACTATATTGGTAGAAGCCCAGGGTGATCCCGAAAATCATGTCAAAGCAATCAATTATTATAAAACTTTAAATATCGGCGCGGAGGTACTGGGTTATGTCTGAATCTATGATTAAGCTCTTACTGAGCGGTACACTCGAAACCATTGTAATGACATTTGTTTCAGGTTTCTTTGGCTTTGTTTTGGGCCTGCCAACAGGGATATTACTGTTTATTACGCGGAAAGGACAGATTTTAGAGCATCCTTTACTAAACCGTATCCTCGCCATATTGGTGAATATTTTCCGCTCCATTCCATTTATTATTTTAATCGTTTGGATGATCCCTTTTACCAGGGCATTGGTTGGCACTTCAATAGGCGTAAAGGCCGCTCTGGTTCCCCTGAGCATTGGAGCAGCACCCTTTATTGCCAGGATGATAGAAAACAGTCTGCTCGAAATTCCTTATGGTCTTATTGAGGCAGCTAAGGCACTCGGCGCAAAACCAATGCAGATTATCCGAAAGGTATTACTTCCTGAAGCTTTACCCGCAATCATCAACAGTGCATCCATTACACTAATCACTCTTGTTGGTTATTCGGCAATGGGCGGTGCGGTTGGTGCAGGCGGACTTGGACAGATCGGTTATCAGTATGGTTATATCGGCTATGATGTGCTGGTAATGAATACCGTGCTGGTATTGCTGGTGATTATCGTTTTCCTTATCCAGTTTGGTGGCGACCGCCTTTCAAAATATTTTGATCACAGAAAATAAAATACAAAATCCCATAAAATGAATTTCACTTTAAAAAAACGTCTTAATTCAGCGTTAATATTAGCATTAACTATTTTGGCCGCCTGTAACGGTGGTACTAAAAAAAATGATCCCAACCACATTATCGTTGGGGTAGAATCAGGTCCGGAATATAAAATTGCACAGGTTGCCCAAAAAGTAGCCAAAGAAAAATACAACCTCGATGTTGAGCTGGTGCAGTTTAATGATTACGTGATGCCCAACGAAGCGCTCCATCAGGGCGATATTGATGCCAATGCCTTCCAGAATAAACCTTATCTGGATGTACAGGCAAAACAGCGCGGTTACAAGTTTGCCATTGTGGGTAATACCTTTGTTTATCCCATTGCAGGTTACTCTAGGAAAATCAAAAACCTTAAAGAGCTTAAAGATGAAAGTACCATTATTATCCCGAACGACCCTACCAATAGCGGCCGCTCGTTATTGCTGCTTCAAACTGCCGGATTGATTAAACTCAAAGATGGTGTTGGTCTTTTACCTACACTTAATGATGTAACAGAAAATCCCAAAAAACTGAAAATCCTTGAGCTCGAAGCGCCACAGCTTCCGCGCTCGCTTGATGATGCCAATGTATCTATCGCGGTAATCAACAATACTTTTGCAGCACCTATAGGGCTGGTTTCTACCCGCGACGGACTTTTTATCGAAAACAGCAAATCGCCTTACGTAAATGCAATTGTTGCCCGCGAAGACAATAAAGATGATGATAAAGTTAAACGTTTTGTAAAAGCATATCAATCGGCCGAGGTAGAAGAAGCTGCAAAACTTGCCTTTAAGGGAAGCGCAATTAAAGGGTGGTAAACGATGAATCTTAAGGAGCGTTAAACCAATATCCCTTAATATCTTTTTAAATAATTTGAGCTGGTTTTAAAATGACATCCATTTTAAACCAGCTTTTTTTATGGGCAACATCAATCTATTTAATGCGGTACTGATTTTTACATTATTTCAAACGTTTGAAATGACGGTTTGAAGGCTTTGCCGGTTTTTGAAGGATATATGGAGCGATCAGGAATTATAAAGCTATTTACATTAGCTTAATTTGCTTCATGATATGTTAAAAATCCTAATTAGCGGCCATTCTAACAGCCGTGCCTGCACTGTTTTCATTATGCCAATATCCGGTTACTTTAAAACCGTATTAACATTATTCCTTTTCTTTTTTGCAGGGGAGTTTTGCCAGGCCGAACAGGCTCCACCGAAAAGTATTTCGGTTTATAAACAGTTGCCAAAAGACCGTGATGCTGTTTATTTTACCCCGGCTAATTTCGGGATCACTACCGATGGGAAAACAGACGTATCTGATGCGTTGCAACAGGCCATCGATAAATTAAAAACCCGCGATAACTTCGGGGTCGTATTTATACCTGAGGGCAAATACCTTATCAGCAAAACAATTTATATCCCAACAGCCATCAGGATTATAGGTTTTGGAAATAAACGGCCGCAGATTATCCTCCGTAAAAATTCCCCTGGTTTTCAGATGCCCGATACTACAGATAAGGGGCTGGCAAAGTATATGTTCTGGTTTACGGGTGGTATTCCGCGCAACGGGCGTGTGCCGGATGCAAATGCCAGTACATTTTACAGTGCAGTATCAAACCTGGATATTTTTATCGGAGACGGTAATCCCCAGGCGGTTGCATTCCGTGCCCATTTTGCACAGCATAGTTTTATATCCCACGTTGATATACATACAGGCAAAGGTAAAGCCGGTTTATTTGATGTGGGAAATGAAATCCGGAACGTCCGTTTTTTTGGAGGAGATTATGGTATATATACCACCAAACCATCTCCTGGCTGGCAATTCGTGATGCTTGATGCCTATTTTGAAGGCCAGCGGAAAGCAGCGGTGAAAACCCGCGAAGCAGGACTTACCATTTTGGGTATGGTTGTGAAAAATGCACCGGTAGCCATTGATATCGACCTTAACCATTATGAAAAACTGATTATGGAGAACAGCCGCCTCGAAAATGTAAAAACCTTGGTAAGCCTGGGTTTAAAAGATAATTCCCTTAACCAGATCAATATGCGCCAGATCGCTTGCCGCAATGTTCCTGTTATCAGCCATGATAAGCATACCGGGAATACAATTAAAGGTAACACACCTGTATACCTCATCGATAATTTCAGGGAAGGTTTACAAATGGATGCTATTAACGCAGATGCGGTGTACAAAACGGTATGCGAGGTTACAGACCGGAAGGAATATTCAGCCATAAAAAAAACTATCCAACAGCTTCCCGAAATGAATACCTGGGTAAACCTTCAGGATCTTGGCGCCAAAGGTGATGGAAAAACAGATGATACCAAAGCTATCAGGGATGCAATAGATCGATTTCCCAATATCTATGTACCACAGGGCCGTTACAGGATTACGGGAACCATAAAGTTAAAGGAGAATACTGCCCTTATTGGCCTTAACCCAATATCTACCCAGTTTTTACTTGCCGACAATACCACTTTCTTTGGCGGTTTTGGTGCGCCAGTGGCCATGATTGAGGCCCCAAAGGGAGGAACAAATATCCTCAGTGGAATTGGGCTTTATACCGGTATCTATAATAACCGTGCCGTGGCCTGCAAATGGATGGCCGGAGCAAATTCGCTGATAGACGATGTTAAATTTATAGGCGGTCATGGTACGATGGAAAAACCTGAAGCAAGTTCTGGCGGATTCCGCAATTCAGGGAATAGAGATAAGCGCAGTGAAGAAGAAGCCCGTACACAGCCCGGCATTGATGAAGCCTGGAATACACAGTACGCCAGTATTTGGATAACTGATGGCGGAGGAGGCACCTTTAACAACATATGGAGCGCAAATACTTTTGCCAATTCCGGTGTATACGTTTCGGATACGGCCACACCATCCAATATTTATGCTTTATCGGTAGAGCACCATGTTTTAAATGAAGTAGTGTTTGATCGGGTATCAAACTGGAATATTTACGCCCTTCAAACAGAAGAAGAGAACAGGGAAGGATCTTTTGCGCAGCCCCTCGATCTGCAGAACTGCAGTAACCTGCGTTTTGCCAATCTGTACATGTATAGGGTTACGCGGGTAAATTTACCTTACCCGGCCGGTGTAAGGACATGGAACTGCCAGAATATTGATTTCTCAAATCTGCATAACTTCAGCCAGACCAAGTTTGTAAATACATCATCGATATATGATGTGAACTCTGACACCGAGATCAGACCCTGGGAGTTTGCCCATGCTGTGATAAACAGTAATGCAGATCAGCAGAAAAATGCTGCCCGGGATATTCAAGAACCGGTGCAGCTGGCCAAAGGTTTTGAGTTTGCCAACGGCATTACCGGGGATAGCAAAGGGAATATCTATTTTTGCGAATCGCGTTTGCGCCGAATATATAAATGGTCAGCCGGTTCAAACTCGCTTAGCATCCTTGCAAATATTCCATGGGAGCCCCTGGCACTTGGAGTAGATCAGAACGACCGCTTATTGGTCGTATTCAAATACTTTGAACGCGAAGGTTACCCACAGTTGGGAACTTCTACCAAAGGCTGGGGATATGTGGGTTTTACCCCGATGGTTTACAGTTTTGATCAGGAAAAACAGGGATATGCTTTAGAGTTGCTGCAAAAGCACCCTATTGATTCCCTGTCCAACATTGCAAGGATATTGTATCCATCCAATAGGGGCGTTGGCTTTTATGATTATGACAGGGGGAAAATCAGGGCAGCGAAAGATGCCTATGTTGCCGGAGACGGCAAAACGGTGATTCCATTAGTTGCAGATCTTTTTAGGGCAAATGGTCTTCAGGAAGCCCGGCCAGGGAAAATATTATATGCCACAGATGAGTTTAACAAACGTACGGTGAAGTTTGATGTAGGTAGTAAGGGTGAATTATTTGATCTTAAGGGTTTTACTGAAAGGGGTGAGTTCGGGGCGGCAACTGATAACCAGGGCAATGTTTATGTTGCCGATGGGAATATCTTTGTTTATAATGGAGAAGGGAAACAGATCAGGGAGATAAAGGTACCGGAGCGGCCAACAACGATTTTTGTAAGCCCTGATGGTAAAAACCTGTTTTATACTTCGCGTTCTGCTTTGTACAAGTTATCAATTGTGGACTAAGACAGATTTGCACCGCGCAAAATAATGGCCTATTTTTATAAAAAAAAATACACAAATGAAAAAAATAGTACTGGCATTTCTTTTATTAACCGGCGGACTTGCATTACACGCACAAACCTATCAACCGGTTACGAGTAAAAATAAAACCTATCTGGAAACAGTTAAGGGACTTTCGTATACTTATAAAAATGGAATTGTTACCCTAAAAAACAATGGAAAATATAATCTTGGTACAGTAAGTATCATTGCTTCTTCGAAAACGGACGCCAATTTGTTCGGGATTGCGTTGTTTGAAGATGGACTTGAAAAAGGACATACACAGCAGGCCAGCGTTTATTTTACCACAGGGAAAGATAACCATGAGGTTGCTTTAACTGCGATAGATCAGAAGAGCCTGGTACTCTCCTTCGATAAAGCGGTAAGGGCCGTAAATTAGATGGTCATTGCCATTCAAGGTTTTTTGTCTCCCGTTTGGAACCATTCCTTATTTTTGCGTTAATTAAATGGCCGAACCGTTTATGACAAGATAATGGATAATAGATTTTCTGATAACAGCCAGTTAATGGTGGTTTCTGCTTTTTCTGAACTAATAGAAGCAGATTTTCATGGGGATAGAAACGCAGTTTGCTGGTACAGGAACCTGGTTGGAGACTTCGGGGAAATCGTGTCTAAACTTCAGTTGAAAGAAAACCTGACAGAAGTTTCGATGGAAGACCTCCATGCCCTTAAATTATCAGAAGAAGGTGTTATGGCAAGGGAAATTATCCTAAAAGATTTTCAGCTACTGGCTGATTCGGGTGCATCGCCTTCTCTTAACTTACTTAAAAATTACCAGCGTGATGATGAATTCGATTTTATATCCACAGATGTATATTCTTTTCATGTAGACCGTTCGCCCATCGGTACCGATACTTTTTTATGTACTTATCATGGTACTGCCAGCGAAATCTTACCCAATAACCAGGTTGAACAAAAAATACTGATCCCGGAAATTAGGCAAAAACTTAAAGAACTATATGATGGTCCGGAAGCTGGTTTTGATGCCTTTTTAACAGAACATTATTTTGACATGCATTACCGGCCCAAAGCCGGCGCCATTCCTTTAAACCTCGGTACAGGGCACCTGTGGAGGTTGGCAGTAGATCATCCCGGTAAACAGTGTTTACCCTGTGTGCACCGGGCACCTATCGAAAAAGACGGCGAATACAGGTTGCTCCTGATCTGTTAAAACAGATTAAGGTGTTCTGAATAAAGTGAATACATTTACAGTACAAAATATGAGTACATTAGTGTTTATAGTATTTTATCCCAACGATAACCTTTAAGATATGAACACCCTCGGAAAGTCTGTTAAAAGAGCGTATGTACTTTTGTTTGCAAGGCGGATTTTTTATCCTGCAAATCTTTTTCTGTATAAGTTGAGCCTGTTCGGATTAGGCCTGAGGAACTACGAGAACGATACGGTATCTGGTGAAAAGGCTTTTATCCGGTTTTTGAAAGCACTTAAGAAGTTTGATTCGGGTGCAATTTTAGATATTGGTGCCAATGTAGGTAACTATTCGGTAATGTTGAGAAAGAACGGTATCAACCTGCCCATTTATGCTTTTGAGCCGCACCCGGTAGCATTCCGTAAACTAAGTGAGGCTGCAATAGCCCACAACTTTATAGCGGTACCTGAAGGTGCTGGGGAGGAATCCAGCATGGCTGCTATTTACGATTATCAGGGCGATGGGGGATCGGAACACGCCAGCATGTATAAAGGGGTAATAGAGCATCTCCATAAAGGGAAAGCCGAAGAGGTAGCCATAGCACTTACTACTATTGATGAGTTTGTGGCCAGGTATGATATCCGGAAAATTGCCCTGCTGAAGATCGATACGGAAGGCCATGAGCTAAGTGTATTAAAAGGGGCCAAACAAACCATCGCAAGTGGAATAGCAGAAGTAATTCAGGTAGAATTTAACGAAATGAATATTATCTCCAGAACCTTTTTTAAAGATATTGTTGATATACTACCAGGTTACGACTTTTACCGGATGTTGCCGGATGGTTTAAAAGCGTTGGGCCCATATAACAGCACGAATTACGAAATATTTTCGTTCCAGAATATTGTAGCACTTAAAAAGTCCATTAATTAATAGGCATTTTTATCCCCTTTTACCATATTCATCAATGTTTGGAAAATGATCTGGCAATCGAGCCATATGCTATAGTTTTCAATATACCATAGGTCAAAGTCAATACGTTTCTGCATCTGACCTGCTTTCCTGGTTTCGCCCCTGTAGCCGTTTTCCGGAGGAATCTTCCTATCGGGGTAACCCTCAAAATGTTGAGTGTGGCCTGCAGGTATTGCCCGTTAGCATTTATGGTAGCGCTGTCGCTTACCATAGAACGGAACTTATAACAGGTTATTCTTTTATTGTTTAAGCCCTGCCGTTCTTGCCTAAACAGAACAGGACCGGATGATGACAGTTTGATAAGCAGGGCAATGCACGGAAACAGCCACCAAAAAATGGTTACGAAAAGTATAGAGGTAAAACAGAGTTCAAAAATACGTTTAAGCCTTTGCTTCGCCGGATCATCCAATGGGGAGGTACGTATAGTTAAAAGCGGAAATGTACCGAATAAATTCATGCTGGCTGTTGAGGTACAGAAACGGTGGCAATCAGCAATTATCCTCACCCTTTTAGCCTCTTTTTCACTGGCAATAATAATTTTTTACATTTCTGCACCCTGTGTTTCCGGCAGGGCTACAATAACATCGTCTATTTCATAATCCTCGAGGATCCTGGGCAGATCAGTTATTTTTCCGAGGTACTGTCCGTTGATGCTGGGATTGGTTTGTTCATCTATAAATCCTATTTCGGGGAGCGGTGCCCAGTTCGGAATATAGGTTACCCGCTCCGGATCGATCTTCCATCTATCAAACAGATTGTTAAAGGCCTGCGTTATACTGATTACATGTGTGCTCTTTCTAAGTAGCGTTGATTCAAGCTTTTTGAAATAATACCAGAGAGGGAAGCCCATAAAACCCAGTTTGTTCCTGGCGATCTGCTCAATGGCAATGGAATAGATATCCTGGCACCAGTATACAAATTTAATCCCTTTCCTGATGCAGTATGCTTGCAGATGCTGTTATACAAACAAAGGTGTTGTACTGCTCACCACTATATCGGGTTTAAATACTTCCAGTTCGGCAATGAGCTGACCGGCGTATTCGATTTCCTGTTTCCGTCTTTTTAAAAAAGAATATTTATCGAATATTCCTCTAATTGTAACCGGTAGCAGGGCTAAGCCGGGATGCGAAAGGTGCAGGTTTTCAAAGTTTCCTTTGGGCGATTGGAACGCGAAACAGAGTAGGTATGCAATACCTAAAATCCGCTCTGCGCAAACTGCTTGCTGAGCTGTAGTGTAAAAGCGTGGCCGGAGTGATCGTTAACTACAATTTTCATGCTTTTCTCCTTTCATATAACAGGTCCATTTGAAGTATCTGCAATTTTTCGGTCTGAAGGAAGCCTACCGGGGCAATTAATTCAAATCCCAGTTTTTTTACAAAATCGTGCATTTCATCAAACAAAGGTTCGCCATCGTACATTTGAACAAAGGAGGTTTCGAATAACAGATAGTCTATTTGGTGCAGGCAGTTTGCAGCACCTTTTAATACTTCCTTCTCAAAACCCTGTACATCCATTTTTAATAATACCGGTGCATTAAAATTTATCTTGTGGTGCAGGTCGTCCAATCGTTGTACGGGTATTTCTATCTGCTGCGATCGGGCTGTTTTAGGGAGCATATCTTTTTGCAATGCCGATACATGCAGTGCCGAACTGGCATGGGAGTAGGCATTGCTGTAAAATTCGAGTGTTCCGTTTGAGTTGCCCAGCGCCATATTGTAAGTGCTTATGACACTTAACCTGCTGGTATTGTGCTGTAAAACTGTAAATACCTCAGGTAACGGCTCAAAAGAATGTATCTGCGCTTTTGGATAAAAATGATTTGCAGCTATTGCAAACTGGCCCTTATTGGCACCTGCATCTATAATGGTACTTAATGCCGGAATGTGATGCGTACAGTTGTGCAGTATTAGCGTTGAAGCTACGGAAGCACCTTTTTCTGATAGCGACCTAAGGCTTCTGCCCGAGGCCAGGAATATTTTTACGGCATCTGATATTTTAAAAAGCTTGTTCATGTCGAAAATTTGAGGTTCCAGCAGTCTTTATAAAAGTTAATTGTTTCTTGTACACTTTTGCTCCATGTAAATTGTTGCACCTGTTGTAGTCCCTGTTCAATCTGTGCCTGTCTAAATGTTTCATTTTCCAGTAAACTGATCTTTTCAGCAAATAACAATGGGTCTGGCCTATCGGCCATTAGTCCGGCTTTGCCCACAACTTCGGGCATTGATGTCATATTGGTGGTTACTACAGGGCAACCGGCTTTCATGGCTTCTCCCGGCGGGAATCCAAAACCTTCGTAGGCGGAAGTATAAAGGAGGCAGAAAGCGTGGTTGTATAATATGTTCAGCTCATTCTGACTTATGGTTTGAAAAATATAATAACGACCTGGTATTTTTTCGTTCATCATTTCCATTTCTTTTTTATCCCATGGCTCACCGCCTACGGCTACCAGCCTGAAAGAGCGGGGGAGCAGCTCCATGGTTTTTACAGCCGTATAAAAATTTTTGTAGTTCCTGCGTGCGCCAACATAGAGCACAAAATTTTCCTGTAGATCAATGTCGAGGGAAAAACCGAGTATCTGCTGTTTGTTGATCCGACAGAAGTTTCCGATACCATGATGGATCACTTTTATCTTTGCCGGGTTAATGTCGGGGAAAAAATGAAGCAGTTCTTCACGGGTACTGTTTGAAATACATATAATACCATCTGCACGCCTGATCGCATAGGCTTTCTGCATGGTATTGGCCAGTCCGCGTGGAAACTTTGAGGCCAGTTTCCGTTCATGCGCAAAATCATGCACAGTAAGGATATTCAGGATGTCTTTTTGGGGCGATACCCGTAGATATCCTCCATGAAAAATGGCTGCATTTGGCAGAGCATAACGCAATGGCAGGTAGCGGAGGTATTTTAGCGGGATTCTACTTTCCTTTATACAAGGGAACCGGTTATAATCAATTTTATTTTCGAAGATATTATCTGATTGTGGCCGCGCATTTAAAAAGCCGATTGATAGCCCGCTGTTGCACATACCCGACAGCAGTTCGTACCAGTAGGCTGAAACGCCGCCGGCTTTCTGAATGGAAAATACGCTGTTGTCGAAAAATACCTGCATCTAATTTGTCTTTATATCCATATGTTTAACATTACCGGGTTGCCGGATAGGTAATGGATCCCTTTTACGGGATATTTGTATTGCGGTACCACACTTTTGATTATGGCAATCAGTTTTCTATAGTCCTGTTTTTTAGGAAAGGTGGTGATTGTTATTTTCGGTTTGCTTACTCGGAGGGTTTCCAATGCCTCCTTAATTATATTTTCTTTCGTGTTCATATTCGTTTATGGGTTCGTAATAGGCGCAGAGTAATGCCACTATGATAAAAAAAAGATCAATCTGACTAAAAAAGAAGCAAACGGCTAAATACGCCAGGTAGCTACGTGCAAAGAGCGGCGTTTCTTGTGCCGTTCTGGTGAGTATGAAGAAAAAGAAGAACAGGGAAACAGCGCCAAATTCTGCCAGGATAAAGAACCAGCGCATGTTTAAGTTTTGGCCGCCAATGCCTTCCACCCGGTTTTGATAAATCGCTTGTCCGAAAAAATAATGCGGCGGAATGAATGTACTGTTCCCTGGACCGTAACCGGATATAAACAGATAGGGCTCATCCCTCAGGAAATCGACTACCGGCAGTTCCATGTCCCGTTGCAGCGGAATTCCAAAAATAACGTTGTTTTTGCGCCATATGTCGTTGTTATAGCGGTAAGTAGATCTTTCGAGTAGCAACCGGTATATCGGCTGGTTGCGGTTAGCCAGATATTGTTTCATGAAATATTCTTTAGATGCCGCCAAGAGCAGGAAAATACCTATGATTATGCCCAGAGTACCGACTATTTTCCATCTAACCGACAACATTTTAGGCAGACAGAAGAATAAAAGCCCCCCGGCGACGATATTCACCCAAAAGGTTTGTGAAGCTGTTAGTATGCCCATAACAAACATCACCGTTGCCATTTTATAGTTCCGGTCTTTCAGGAAAAAGGGGATGGCCAAAGAAAGAAAAGCACTGAACACTTTAGGTTCCGCAAATAAGGCCTGTACCCGAATGCCGAGTGGCCCATTAATCTCCATCAGCAGGTAACGGCTTTGTAATCCTAGCAGTTCACTTAGTTCTACATTCTGGAAAATGAGTTGAACAGTAATTTGGATAACGGCTATGATACAAGATATAACCGCAATTTTTTTTATGCTATCGGCAAATTTTTCAAATGAAAGCTGTTTGCGGTCCTGCACTATTTTGGCGCCAATGGCAAATAAAGGCAGGTAAGTTTTGATGTAAAAATAAATGGGTTTGGTATAAAATGCATATAACCTGCCGCCAGGGTAATTAAAAGGATCCTTGTAAAACTGTGAGATTAAGAATACTGTAATACTTGATAATAGGGGTAATATCAATAGCAGAAAATAATTTTTTCGGATATATTGTTTGCCGGTAAAAAGTTGGTGCGCCTGTTCAACGAAAATATAAATGCCAACAAAAAAAGTCGCCGTAAAAGTGGGACCAATTACCAGCATGGTATATGCTTCTGATGCAAAGGCATATAACAAGGTATCAATAATAGAAATCCGCCTGTTGTAGTACAGGTAAAGCAGGATCATAGCAATAACAATGGGCATACTTTCTCTGAAGCATTCCACGAATAAATTACTGCTCTGAAGACTACTGTATACGGTTTTCATATTAGCTTACCATTTTATAGATCCGTTTGCACAGGTTAAAGAACCATGTATTTTTTTGAGCTATTTTTTTGATTGCCATGTAAAACCTGCCTGGGCTAAACAGCATTTTAAGGCTATACCTGTCTGCTGCATCATCAATATTGTTGCTTTCTGGGTGTGTTATATCCGTTATTTTGCCATATTGTATTTTGTTAAACCATGATGGAGCAGACTGGGTATGTGTAGCATGTGTGCCAAAACCGATGTTTTTAACCAAACAAACGTTTGGCGTAACAACTGATCCTTTACTAAACCATACGCTCATAAACCACTGTATGTCCCAGGTATCTATTTGTGCCCGGTATATAGCTTGCAGTTCCGATTTCAAAAATGTGTTAAGGCCTTCGGTAGAAACATCTCTGTAACGCTGAAGGCTGAAATCGTAATGCTGCCATGCACGTTGCCAGCTCGCCCACCCCCATACATGTGCATAACGCGAAAAATAATAGGAACCATCTCCACGCGGTATGCCCCCCTGATAATTACTTCCATTAACATGCATTACCTTCTCGTTCGTACGGTATTTTTCAAGCATGGCCGTACAGAAAGAAAAGAAAGTGGGGTCAGGTAAACAATCATCTTCCAGTATAATGCCTTCTTCTACATGGTTAAAAAACCAGTTGATGGCACCGCTCACGGCCTTGCCACAACCCAGATTTTCAGTACGGAAAAGTGTTTCTACCTTACAGGGCCAGTCTATACCATTTAAAAT
Source organism: Pedobacter sp. UBA5917 (assembly GCF_002432345.1). Classification (GTDB taxonomy): domain Bacteria; phylum Bacteroidota; class Bacteroidia; order Sphingobacteriales; family Sphingobacteriaceae; genus Pedobacter. The sequence goes on along the minus strand of NZ_DJDT01000001.1, from coordinate 15,387 downwards.
CGCTGTTCTGGTCGTTTCACACAGCGCTGCCTCCTCTGGCCGGTCTGCCCGTGGACCATCTGCAGCAATAAACAGCCGCTCTGGCTGTTGCAGCCTGATCTGTCCGAATACCAGCAAAGCCTGTTCGGGGCGGTTAAATACCAGAAGTAAGATCGGCGTTTGTAACATTATTTGGTTGCCTCCAATGCAACAGCGTTATTAAATCTAATTTCTTCTTCTACCAGTTCGAACATGGGATCATCACTATCGTTAAAAGCACAGTTCCTGATGTTTTTAAAACCTGCGGCCTCAAGCTGGTGTGTTAGCGAAACATGGTCCCACATGTACAGGTGTTCGCGGTTACCAAGCGCCAATTGTACCAATTGTTTAAGTCCCTTTACGCGTTCTTCTTTTCCGAGAAGCGTTTCTTCCATAAAAGCAGAATTGGCCTTAGGGTCGTTGTTCGAAAGCTGATCAAGGTATCTTTGGGCAGCCCCGGCCAGATCGGGCAGTACACACCTGAAGTATCCTCCTGGTTTCAGTATCCGGTAACTATTTCTGATCGCCAGCAGGCAGTCTTTATAAGCAAGGTGTTCAAGTACATGCGAGCAATAAACGCCATCGCACGAGTTTTCCTGTATACCGGGAAGGCCTTTAAGGATATCGCCCAGTAAAACACCGGCATGAAAGGATACATGCATGGCCGGCTTAAGCAATTTCCCGATCAGGGGAATCCGCTGGATCCTGAGGGTGGGCGATGCATCATAGTTTTTCCAGCCATCCGGTGCCGAAAAAGGACCACTGCCATATTGTACGTATAATTTGCTTTCAGACATATTATTTGCGCGTATTTTTAAAAATGTTGGTGTAATAGGTTTTGGCAAACAAACTGTAGCCTAACTGTCGCATAAACTGGTATAATTCGCTGCGCTCTGGCTCAAATACCTCAAAGGGAGGCGATTCGGCCAGTACATATTCCGGTCTGTATTTATCCCAGTTGTTGGATCGCAGTACTTCTAAATCGAGTCCTTCGGCATCTATGCTCAGGAAATCGATGGGTGTATCTTTTGCCAGGTATTTATCCAGTATATCTGCCAGAGGCCAGGTTTCGATCTTCTTTTCGGCAATTACATGGTAGCTGGCGGTCTGCGAATATTCCTTAACCTTTTCGGGAGAGAACGTATTTAAGGCAGGCTCGTTAAATATGAAATAAGTGAGTTGCTGTTTTACGGCAGATACACCCATCTCAAGGTTAACATCTTTGGGTCTGTGCCTGTTAAATACGGCCATCGAGCCTGGCATAGGATCAATGTTGATACCGGTCCAGTTCTGCTTGTAAAGCAGGTAGGTGTTCGATACCCTAAAAGGATGATGTGCACCTACATCTACATAAACACCATGCTGTTTTTGACCAAAAATTCTTTTTAAGATCATATCTTCTCCTTCCGAGCTATAAGCGCGAACACCGTAGCTGAGCCGCGGAAACAACGTGGTAACTATTTTTGATGCTATGTTTTTGATGCTGCTCATTTTACAGAACGTTTTTGGTAAATAATTGACCGGTAAATACCCTCAAACTGGTATTTAGCTGTTTAATATCTGAAAGCACCAATATGGGGCTGAACATTTTTTTTGTGAGCCGAAAACCCTCGCCTCTTTTATCGAGTAAGAGCAGTACGCCAAATACGGTAAAGTAAGCGGCTACTGTGGCAATGGCCGCCCCAATGCCGCCATAAGCGGGTATCAAAATGAAATTAACGGCCACATTAACAATTAGGCCGTACACGTTGGCATATAGGTAAATTTTATATTCCCCTTCTACAAAAAGATATTGTACCAGAACAATGCACAGAAAAACTGGGATACCTGCCCATACATGGATCATCAGCATCCAGGAAGCGGCCATATAACCTTTGCCATAAAGAAAAGGAATGATCAGGTGTGCCGTTAATGTAATAACCAGAGCAATGGCCATGCTTAACCAGAACGATAACCTGAGCCATTTTTCCAATGTAAGCAGGTAGGCATTATAGCTGTTTTTTTTCTTCTGTATCAGCCCTGGCAGTATGGCTACCGACATCACCGTAGGAAGGGCATACCATAACTCTGAAATCTTTGCTGCGCCTACGTACTTACCCAGCTCGTTGGGGTTAGAAAGCAGCCCCAACAGCACCAGGTCTATTTTCATAAACAATACCACCACCAGGTTTGAGAGTATCAGGGGCCAGCTTTGCTTCAGCAGTATTTTTGCCATATGGCGGTCTATGCGCAAGCTGAAATCGGTACCATTATAATAGCCGAAAACTATAATGATAATAAGGTAAGTGAGTAGCAGTTCTATAACCGATGCCCACAAAAAGGCCATCAATGTGCCATTAAAAAAGATAATAACAAGCTTTATTATACAGAAAGTGATAAACACACTTACTTTTGGGATAATTACCCTTTTGATATTATTTTTTGCCTGATAGAAATAATCCAATACATCAAAAGATTGCAGGATGATAATCAGGGCAGAAAAAATAGTACAGTATAAGTAGAGCAGTTGCTGTTTTCTGGTAAACAGTACTATGCCTATGCTGAGGGCCGTACAAATTATAGCGGCGCAAAACCTCATTAAAATAACGGTAGCCACAATGGTTCCCTGCCTTTGCTCATTATTAATTATCTCTTTTACTGCGAGCCTGTCCATTCCCAGGATGGATACGCTGCCGATAATCGTAGTAAGTGCAAGCGCATAGTTCCATATCCCGAATTCTTCAGGACCAAGGTGCCGGCCAATAAGTGCCATAATGATAATACCCGGAAAAAGTTTACTGAGTTTATCAATCAGGAGCCAACCGCTATTTTCAAATAGTTTATACAATGCGCTGTTTTATTTTTTTAATTATTGCCGACCATGTGGTTTTATGTTGCTTACTTTCTGCATACGAGTACTGATCGTAATACGAATGGAAAGTATCCTGCTCTATACCGTTAAAAATGACCCCTATTTTTTTGAAGAACCCTTTTACCAGGTTTTCGGATACCGCTGAAATTTTGGATTTCAGGGTGAAATTGTACCTGATCACAAATAAGACACAATCGATGAGGTTGGATATGCTTTTGGCATCGGATACTATACCGATCGGCGACATATCGATGATAACATAATCGAACCTGGCTTTCAACTGGCTGATAAGGTCGGCCATACGTTCTCCTTCAATCAGTTCAATAGGGTTTGGCGGAATGGCTCCTGATGAAATAAGATAAAGTTCTTCAGTGCCGGGTACCTTTTTAATAATCTCTTCCAGGTTTTTATTGCCGATGATGTAATTGGTTACACCAACGTTATGGTCAAGTCCGAAAAATTGTGAAAGTTTAGGGTTTCTGAGATCCAGCTCAACCAGCACCACTTTTTTATCGCCCACCGTTAATGAATTTCCCAAATGTGCCGAGAGAAATGTTTTTCCTTCTCCCGAAACACTCGAAGTGAGCAGGATAGTTGGCGTACCGCTAACCCCTGTTAGCAGGAATTTTAGGTTGGTACGCATATTAAATGCCTGTTCTACCAGTATAGACCTGTTCTGGAGCGACATATCGTGCGCCTTGTCATCCTGCTGATAAATTTCGGCCACGATAGGAAGATCGAATACCTGTTCGATTTCTTTTTTATTGAGTACCCTCGGATTTAAGAAATATTTGAAATAGATGTAGGCGCTGGCAAGTACCAGTCCGGCAGCGATAAAGCCTATAAATACAATTGCTTTTTTGGGCGCAATGGGTTTTTCGGGTACAAAAGCCGGCGCAATTACTTTATTATCCACTACGTTGCTGGCATAGGCAACAGATGCTTCTTCTTTTTTCTTTAACAGGTAGAGATAAAGGCTTTCTTTTACGCCCTGCTGCCTTTTAATATTGATATATTCTTTGGCGTAAGTAGGTATATTGGCTATTTTTCCCTGTATCTGATTTACCTTACGCTGTGTTTCTTTTTGTACCACGCCGGCGTTCCTTCGGTACCCTGAAATGTAATCGCTAATGGTTTTGCGCGTATCTGCAATCTGCGATTCCACATTTTTCAGTATTTCACTGGTGGGTTTAAGCGAGAGCGACAAACGTTTCTTTTCTTTGAGTGCTTCCTCATAACGGTTGATCATAGATGTTAGCGTTTGATCAATGTTACCGAGTACAGGAGCAAAGGGGTAACTGCTGGAAGGATTGTTGACGTATTTTTCTACCTGATCGAGCACTGAAAGTTGCATGTTGGCTTCATTGAGCTTTACATCAGCTTCCTTTACCTGCTCAAGCGCCAGTTTCGAACTGGCATCAATATCGGTAATACCTCTCTGGATCTTGAAATTTTCTTCCTGCTTTTCCAGTAGTGCCAGCTCATCTTTTAATGAGTCTATCCGCACACCTAGGAAATGAATGGCTTTAGAGGCCGTTCTGTTTTTATCATCAAGTGTGTATCCGTTATAGGCATCGAGCAGGGCATTGAGGAAATTGGCCGCTCTTTCGGGCACAGGGTCGCTGTAGCTAACCAGTATTACGGTGGCATCACGGTTTACCAGTGCTGCGCCAATATCTTCGATTTTATCATAAGCATTTTCAGCTACCGAATCTACCCTGATCTGAAATGTATTGGCCGGATCGGCTGTAGCCAATGGGGCATAGTTGATCACGAATCTATCTTTCGCTACCGTAAATGCTTCGCCAGGTTTAACGGTCAATTGCCTGCTGGTATCGGCCGTTGTGTTTACCTGTTTTATCTTTAACAGATTGTTTTCCCTGGTAACATCAAAAACGTAATTGCCCACTTTCGAACTATCGCTCAGTACACGGATGGTAAGTGGTGTTCGGTTGTAGATTTCTTCATTTTTTACCGTTCCTTTTATATAGTACCGGATGTTAAAACCATTGGCTGCAATCACCTTTTCTACCAGGATAGGAGATTTCAGTACCTCCATTTCATTCTCGATATTTTTGCCGTTATTGAAAAGAGAGAGAGATTTTAACGCATCCATTTCTTCCCCGCCGCCTTTTTTTTCATCTTTAAGGTATAGTTTAGCGCTCGACATGTACATCGGTTTTTTGTATTTCATGTAGAGGAAGCCCCCTGCAACCATAGCCAACAATACCAAAAGGTACAGTGGCCAGTGAAACAGCATCTTCTGGAAAAGATCGTTCAGATCTATTATCGGATTTTTATCATTTGTTCTTTTTTCCTGGTTCATATGCCAATTACCTGTTTAAGATGACAATTGTAGTGATCAATGATATTACGCCTATAATGGCAGGCAGGAGCTGTACTGTTTTAGAGGTGGCAAATTTGCGGTCAGGGCCTGGTTTAACATATATTACATCGTTATTGCGGAGATAATAGTAATCGGATGAAAGTGTTTTGCTATCGTTCAGGTTTACTGAGGTATACTTTTTGATCCCGTTCACTTCGCGGATGATCATAATGTCGTTCCGTTTGGCAGTGATATTGAGATCGCCCGCCATACTCAGTACATCCAGAATTGAAGCTCTTTCTGCTCCAATACGGAAGGAACCCGGATGGGCCACATCGCCCAGAACCGATACCCTGAAATTTACCAGCCGGGTGGATACGTAAGTGCTGCGCACGGTTTTGTCCAGTTCCTGGGATACGAGGTCGTTTATGGCAGCGGTAGTTTTGTTATTTACATTTATTTTCCCGATAACCGGTAGCGTGATAATGCCCACACTATCAACCAGGTATCCCTGCTCTATGCCACTGCCATTAGCTGTGCTGGAAGTTGCCACATTTGGGTTAAACATCTGCGATACTTCTTTATCCAGCGTAGTAATGGTAATTTGAAGGATATCACCAGGCTGTATTTTAAGTTGTTGCATACGGTGGAGCGAGTCTGTCCCCGTAACTGCTGCAATGTCGTTAAAGTAGGTTAGTTTACGGGTGTTTGCACATCCCATAACGATTAGCAAGGCCAGGATCAGTGGTAAGCTAAATTTTAAATTCATATCGGGTAATTGTTTTGTCAATACTTATAGTGTAAAAATTTTAACGGATAGCGGAATTCTGCCGGCATCCCCAATTATCTTATGAGGTACAAGGAAACATACCCTGACCACAGAAATAAATTATGTTTTTACTTCAACCTGAGCTACGTTCACATCCCTACTGCTCGTTCTGAAGAATTTTTGTCTTATTTTTTCCTGGGCAGGGAACTCGAAATAATAATAAAGTATTAAACTTAGCGGCACCAAAATCAAGAAAAATACCAGCACAGTAATCGGCGATCGAAACACATGATTGTCGATATGAAAAGTGTTTGCTATAAGTACAAAAGCAATTTGTAACGAGAAATGAACCATGTACATGGCATAGCTGCAATTACCCACCGCGGCCCATTTCTTGCTGATGCCACCTTTATTGGTTTCCCAGAGAGCCAATGCGAGTATGGTACAAGGCGATACCAAGGTTCTAAAAATGAAATTTTTAACTAATCCCAGTGCTATTTCTGCTGAAGCAGGGGTTTTATGGGGAAATAGATGGAGATATTGTTTCATGAAAATATCCCGGAGATAGCCAAAGTAATACTCTGCAAACAGGATACCCCACAATAAAATGGTAAAAACAATAAGGGATGACAGGTATTTTTTATTCCTGTTTTCTTTTAGCATCCAGGTATAAATGTAGTAAACCAGGGCACCTAAAAAGAAAGAGTACATTCCTTTCCCAATAAGAGAGTAGTAATACTGTATAAAAATACCAACTGGCATCAGCAATAATAATAGCCACTTATTGTGTTGCATTCTCACATAGCAGATAAAAAAGAATAGTAGATATAAAAACGCTTCTACCGAGGCCGACCAGGATGGGCCATTAAATGAAGCACCTTTCTCAATTCCCCAGCTTTGCATAAAAAGGAGATTCAGAATAAAATGATAACTGTCGTTAAATAGAACGATAAAGTAATGACCGGTATTTTTGATCATAAGCCATTGGAGTACTGCCACCGAGAGTAAGGTAACCAGATGGATAGGGTAGAGCCTGCTGATGCGGAAGACCATAAATTTTCCAAAATTCATTTTTCCTTTAGCAATCCGTTCCGCATACAACCAGAAAAAAATAAATCCGGAAAGGAGAAAGAACAAATCGACTGCAATTACTCCGTGATTATAGATTGCCGATAAGTAAGTATAGAATGGAAGTGTTGTTTTATCGATACCTTCCTTTACCCAGGTACTTTTTTCGAAATAAAAGAATTCCCAATGGTTTAGAATAACTACTACTGCTGCAATGCCTCTAATGATATCAAAGGTGTGGAAATACTTGGGAGGACTTTGGACTATGTTCATGCAAGAATCTGGGATAGTAAAAAACAATAGGGATGCTCAAACTTATTATACAAATCCAATTTAATTTATAATGATGATAGTTTTGACATCGAGTGAGTTAATGAATAGAATGAACAAATGGAGGTGATAATTGTATAACGGGGTTCTGTGCCGGATGGTTGGTTATGTATTGATTATATGTAGTAGAATACTAATTTAAAATACATAACTGAAAGTTCAATCAGGAGGTCTTAATTCATCATTAGCCAAAGAATGGCTAGTCGATTTGGTAACAATTAAGCGTTAGGAGGAGGAAGCTGATGTTTGATTTTAGCGATCTGCTTGGGATAGATCATTTTCTTATCCCAATAGTTGTGTATGTACCTTTGAATAATGTTTATTTAAAAAAAAACACCACTGGATTTTAATAATCCAGTGGTGTTCAAATTATTCACTCAATAATTATTGTCTGTTACAGGTTTTTTAAAAAATCCAGGTACAGTGGAACACTTTTCTCAATCCACTCTTCCGAAGAATTGAATTCGATGCCATAATAGGCGAAAAAGGGTTTGTAATCAGCTTTAACATATTCGAACGAGAGTTCGAACGGACGGAGAAGTTCATCTAAGGGATATTTATATAAACCTGAGCTGCTCATTTCCTCTTCATCAACACCTAACGAAATGGCCAACGCAATCTTTTTGCCACCAACTTTATAACCGCTTTTACTGCCGTAGGCCCAGCCATGAGTTAAAACCTCATCCATCCATTTTTTTAACATAGCAGGCGAGTTAAACCAGTAATAGGGGAACTGGAATACAATTTTATCATATTGTTCAATCATTTTCTGCTCTGTTGCTACATCTATTTTTTCATCCGGATAAGCCTCATACATTTGATGGATATGGAACTGATCCGGAAATTTCTGCAGTGCTGTAACCCACCTCTTATTTACGATGGAGTTTTTCATATCTGGATGGGTAACTATAATTAATGTTTTCATATTTCCGGTTTTAAAATTACACTGCAAAATTAATGCAGGTTACATAAATTCTGTACATTAGCAACCAAATGTAGGGTACTATAAAAAATGTAAGTAATGTCTAAAATCAAAGAAACCTCTACCAATTTTGCCAATAAACAGGCTTTGGCTGATGAATGTCCGGAAGTTTACGCCGCCAATATTATCGGCGGACAATGGTCTATCGTAATCTGCTCCTGGTTAATAAATGGCAAACTTCGTTTCGGCGAGTTAAAAAAACTGATTCCCAATATCACCGAAAGAATGCTTACCCTGCAGTTGCGCAAACTCGAAGAAAATAAAATCATCAAACGAACCGTTTACGCAGAGGTGCCACCCAAAGTAGAGTACGAATTAACCTCAATAGGTTACGAACTCAAACCAATTATTAAAATGCTCGAAAACTGGGGTGAAAAACATAAAGCACTGGGCTAGGAAAGATTGCCCTAAGTTAAATTTTTCTTGCATTTTTTCCAGCCGATATTATCTTTGCAATAACAGTTATTCTTCAAATCGGGATGTAGCGTAGCCAGGTATCGCGCCAGCATGGGGTGCTGGAGGTCGGAAGTTCGAATCTTCTCATCCCGACCATTTAGTACCTCAATAACTTTTTTGGCATTTCTTCAAATTATATCAAATATTTAGGTAGCCGTAAAATCTTTAAAAGAAAATTAATTTCATCAATTAGAATCGCAATATGGGCTTAGATATGGTGCCAATGGGCAAAGCCAAACCTGGACATGAAGCTACTTTTAAGAAGCTTTACTATGAACTGATTAATTTCAAGGAGCCAAAAGTGTCTTGGCTGGATAAACTAATCGGTAAAAAAGACAATACGAAAGAACAGTTACATGAACAATGGCTAGCCATGCAGACTTCATCTTTTGAAACTTTAGGAGCACCAATGGTTGGTAGAGATGAAAATGCAAATGTTTGGGCTAAAGAACAGTATGAGGATACAGCGAAAGAAATTAGTGAAGCAGATTTCCTGAAAAAAATGGATGGCCACTATGTTTTAGAGCTTGCAGAGGACAGTGCAGGTATTTCTAAATACGTATCTAATTTATATGATCGAAATGTTTTTAGGGGACAATTTCTACAGGAATGCATACCTGTAATCGGCGAAGAATTAGTAAACGAAGCATGGGAAACAAAATTTGCTGAAGAGGCATTAGATTACGCTCGTAGACTTAATGATGTTGTTGATCCAATAGCAACAACTAACGAATTAGCATACCTTAAAACCCAACGTGATTTTCCTGAAGAATTTGGTGAAAATGATTTAGCTACTCAGCTGCATATTTTGTATTCATTGATTAACTGGCTGAATTTTTATGGGGAAAGAGGGCATGGATATGAAGCTGATTATTAAAAATGCTATGCAAAAAAAACTAAATGATCTGAAGCGACCTAGTAATTTGCATTTTTTGCAAAACCATTTATATGCTGCCTTTGGGTTATTTCAAATAAAGAATAGGCTGAGTAAGTCAAAAAATAACTGATAAAGCGAAAACTATGGCTTAAAAAGAATACAGAACACATGTATTGAGAGCTTTTAAAATTGGGAAGAAATCAATGAATAGCGATTCGCTTATCTGTAAAATTTACTGTTTTTTAATAAAAAAGGGTAAAAATGCCTTTCTTTTGCATCTGAATGTTGTTTTTTAATAGAAATGTTTAGTTTTGCGGCCCGTGATTTGCTTACGGAAAGAAAACAAGTATAACCTGGATCGTAACAGATCCCAATTAAAAACAATTATGGACAAATTCAAACAAGTACAGGAAGTGATTGCTTCAGTTGAAGCTGATGTAGCTAAATTTTATGATGGTGGTAACGCTGCAGCAGGTACACGTGTACGTAAAGCAATGCAAGATTTAAAAGTACTGGCTCAGGAAATCAGAGCTGAGGTTACTGAAAAGAAAAACACTGCAAAATAATTAAACCGCTTATTAGCGTATCAAAGCTTCGGGTATCTGCCCGGAGCTTTTTTTTGGAGTAAGCAGGAATTTGTTTTTTAACCGCAACGTTTGCAAGGTAAAATCGCTAAGAGCGCAAAGCCAGTTTTGTTGTTTATGCCATTACCCATCTTACATTTTCGATCATCAATAATTGGCTCAGCAAAGCTGGCGTATTATGTATTCCATTATCCATTTTACATCATCCAATTTTTCTCCGTGGTTCGTGTCCTCACGAAACACATATAAACTTAGCGCTTCAACTGTCGTGGTTCGTGTCCTCACGAAACACCGATACTACTCTCCATATGGCTCTTGTCCCCACGAAACGTACACGAACACTATATTTTAACTACCCATATCATCCATACTTAAAACTTGTAATCTAAAAATAGAACCTTAATTTTTTTTACACCCAACAGGAATATTTTTTTGACTAATGTCAATTACAATCACTTTTTAAAATGGGTTAATGTTAAAGGATAGTTTTAATTTTGTTGCACATGAATTTGATGGTCTATCCGTTCATGTAGGTAGGATTTTGTTTAACTTGTGATGACTTTAAGCAAAGAAATAGGCGAACATGTAAATGTTTGCCTTTTTTTATGCCTTATCCATGCTGCTGCGTTTTATAATTTATACTTTTGCACTCTATGGCGGAAGCAACAAAGGAACAGATAGCAGTAAAGGCAACCTATTTCAGCATCATTGGAAATACCTCGCTGGCATTGATCAAAGGAGCTGCGGGTGTTTTTGGAAACTCTTACGCCCTTATTGCCGACGCAATAGAATCCACTGCCGATATTTTTTCCTCTGTGCTGGTGCTTTTCGGAATCAAGTATTCCAACCGCCCGGCTGATGAAAACCATCCTTACGGGCATGGTAGGGCCGAACCGCTGATTACTTTTTTGGTTGTCGGTTTTTTGATCACATCTGCCACCATTATTGCCTACGAGAGCATTAAAAATATCGAAACCCCGCACAGTTTGCCCAAACCATTTACGCTGTTTATTCTTGGTGCCATTATTATCTGGAAAGAAATATCCTTCCGTTTGGTGATGAAAAGGAGCAAAGAGACCAATAGTTCATCTTTAAAAGCAGATGCCTGGCACCACAGGAGCGATGCCATTACTTCTGTTGCGGCATTTATTGGCATTTCTGTGGCACTCATTATGGGGAAAGGATATGAATCTGCCGATGATTGGTCTGCTTTATTTGCTGCAGGTTTTATCCTTTATAACTGTTATCATATTTTCAGACCTGCATTAGGCGAAATTATGGATGAGAACATGTACGAAGATATTATTGCTGAAATCAGAAAGGTTGCGGCCACAGTAGAGGGCATTTCGGGCACCGAAAAATGTTTTATCCGTAAATCAGGGATGAAGTACCATGTAGATCTCCATGCACTTGTTGATGGTAGCCTCTCGGTAAGGGACGGACACGAGCTGGCGCATAGGTTACAGGATACACTGCACCACGATATACCCGAATTGGGCAATATTTTGATCCATATTGAGCCTGCCGGGCATCACCATTAAACTGCCAAGCTCAAAAGTAACAGATATGATAAATTGATCGTTTGCTTGCAAAGCCTGCTTGGCTTATATTTGCACCGTGAACAAAGTTGTCATCTTCCTGCTGTTCCCCGTAATTGTTTTTAACGCTTCCTTACGCGAAGTGTTAAAGGCGCCCCAATTGATTTCACATTTTATACAGCACCAGCAGCTTAATTCACAGATCAGTTTTATCGATTTTCTGGAAATGCACTACCTTGGGCACGATCTTGATGATAACGATGACGAGGAAGACATGAAACTGCCGTTTAAAAAGGTAGATGGCCATCATGTAATCTCCATTGCTGTTCCCGCCGAAAAATTTATTCTTTTAAAAGCTGCCTCCTTAAATCTTTTACCGGCATGCACTTTTAATTACGAACCAGCATACAATAACCCTACTTTCGGTAGTCTGTTCCGACCGCCTATCGCATCGGCATAAATTCTACCTATTTCCTTTTTTTCCGGGTAAAGCATTTATGCCTGGCCTGGATATGATGTCGATCCATTTAAAATAATTTATTATGCTGAATAAGATTATCGGCTTTTCCGTTCGGAATAAGCTGATCATTGCCTTGTTTGTACTTTCCCTTGTGGGATGGGGTGCTTACGAGGTAACCAAATTACCTATTGATGCCCTGCCCGATATTACCGATAACCAGGTGCAGGTAATCACCGTTTCGCCTTCTTTGGGCGCACCGGATATCGAACGTTTAATTACTTTTCCCATTGAGCAATCCTGTAGCAGTATTTCTGGTCTGAAACAGATCAGAAGTTTTTCCCGCTTCGGACTATCGCTCGTTACCATCGTTTTTAACGAAGAAACTGATGTTTATTGGGCCAGGCAACAGATTGCCGAACGCCTGCAGCAGGTACAGCAGGAAATTCCGCAGGGCATAGGCTCGCCCGCAATGGCGCCGGTTTCAACCGGTTTGGGTGAGATTTACCAATATGTGGTTCGTCCCAAAAAAGGTTACGAAGGCAAGTACGACGAGCAGGCATTACGGACCATTCAGGATTGGATCGTTCGCCGGCAGCTTTTGGGTACGCCGGGTGTGGCCGAAGTATCTAGCTTTGGCGGGCGCCTTAAACAATACGAAGTAGCCGTAAAGCAGGATCAGCTTAAAGCCTATGGCCTCACCATTGCTGAAATTTTTGATGCCTTAGAAAAAAACAATGAGAATACCGGAGGTGCCTATATCGAAAAGGGACCAACAGTTTTATATATCAGAAGTGAAGGTTTAACCACCAGTTTGAGCGATATCGAAAAAATAGTGGTTAAAACACTGGATAATGGTATGCCTGTATTAATGGGGCAGGTGGCAAAGGTGCAGTATGGTTCGGCCATCCGTTATGGCGCCATGACTTATAATGCCCAGGGCGAAGTTGCCGGAGCAGTGGTGATGATGCTCAAAGGCGAAAATTCGTCTGTTGTGGTAAAACGGGTGAAAGATAAAATTGCTGCCATACAGAAAATGCTGCCGGAGGGCGTAGTAGTTGAACCCTTTCTCGACCGGACCAAAATGGTTGATAATGCCATCAGTACAGTAGAAACCAATTTAATGGAAGGTGCTCTGATTGTAATTTTCGTATTGGTTTTTTTCCTTGGTAATTTACGTGCAGGTTTAATTGTATCGTCGGTTATTCCCTTATCCATGTTGTTTGCCATTATCCTGATGAATAAATTCGGTGTTGGTGGAAACCTGATGTCGCTCGGAGCAATCGATTTCGGATTGATAGTGGACGGATCGGTGATTGTGGTTGAAGCCATTTTGCACCGTTTTTCGCACAGTAAACATTTCAGGTCGCTTACCCGCATCAACCAGGATCAGATGGATACCGAAGTAGAAAAATCAACCGGTTCGATGATCAAATCGGCTGTTTTTAGTCAGATTATTATCCTGATTGTTTACCTGCCGATACTTTCGCTGGAAGGTATTGAGGGGAAGATGTTTAAACCTATGGCCTGGACAATTGCATTTGCCATTTTAGGCGCATTTATCCTTTCCATTACCTACGTACCCATGATGTCGGCATTATGCCTTAACAAAAACATCAGCCATAAAAAGAACCTTACCGATAGGTTAATGGCCTGGCTGGAGCGCAAGTATCAACCCATTTTGAGCAGGGTACTCAACTTCCCTAAAACCATATTGCTGGTTACTGTTTCACTTTTTGCCCTGTCTGTATTTATTATGGGTACACTTGGCGGCGAATTTATCCCACAACTCGAAGAAGGGGATTTTGCGGTAGAAACGAGGCTGTTAACCGGTAGTAACCTGAACAATACCATCGAAACCACGCAGAAAGCATCAAAAATCCTGTTGGAGAAATTCCCGGAGGTGCAGAAAATCGTAACTAAAATCGGTAGTGCCGAAGTACCTACCGATCCGATGCCTTTTGAAGCTGGGGATATGATGGTAATCTTAAAACCTAAAAAAGAATGGACATCGGCCAGATCTTTCCCCGAACTGAGCGCCAAAATGACAAAAGCGGTAGAAGTGATCCCCGGTATTACGGTAGGTTTCCAGTTTCCTGTACAGATGCGTTTTAACGAGCTGATGACAGGAGCAAGGCAGGATGTGGTATGTAAAATATTTGGCGAAGATCTCGATTCGCTTGCCGGATATGCCAAACGCCTGGGCAACATTATTGGCAGCGTAAAAGGTGCCATCAACGTTTACGAGGAGCAGGTAACCGGAATGCCACAGGTGGTGATTAAATACAATAGGGATGGTATGGCTAAATATGGCATAAATGTGGGCGATGTAAACCGCGTAGTAAACACTGCCTTTGCCGGGCAAATTGCCGGACAGGTTTACGAAGGAGAAAAGCGCTTTGATATGGTGGTACGTTTGGACGAGGCCGCCCGCAAAAATATCAGGGACGTAGAAAATTTGATGGTGCTTACCAGATCGGGCAACCAGATTCCGTTAAGTACGGTGGCCAGTATTGAGGAAGTTGAAGGGGTAAACCAGATTCAACGCGAGGATACCAAACGCCGGATTATTGTAGGTTTTAATGTTAAGGACCGCGATGTACAATCGATCGTAGAAGAATTACAGCAAAAAGCTGAACAACAGCTCAAGCTTTCTAAGGGCTATACCATCAAATACGGTGGTTCTTTCGAAAATATGACGGCGGCCAAATCTCGTCTGGCCATTGTGGTACCAATTGCCCTTTTATTGATTTTTCTGTTACTTTATTTTGCTTTCAGTTCGGTAAAACAGGGCTTGTTGATTTATACCGCGATCCCATTATCCGCAACGGGAGGAATATTTGCCCTTTGGATCAGGGATTTACCTTTCAGCATATCGGCAGGTGTAGGTTTTATCGCCTTATTCGGGGTTGCCGTATTGAACGGTATTTTATTGGTTACCGAGTTTAACCGTTTGAAAAAAGAGGGCTGGCTGGATGTAAAACGCATTGTAATCCATGCCACCAAATCTAAACTCCGGGCGGTACTAATGACTGCTTTAGTGCCATCGCTTGGCTTTATCCCCATGGCCATCAGTACCGGGGCGGGCGGTGCCGTTCAAAAACCATTGGCAACCGTAGTAATCGGTGGAT
>NZ_DJDT01000067.1 GCF_002432345.1 Pedobacter sp. UBA5917 | reverse complement strand
TCGTTCTTTTTGGCTGTAACATTTTATTTTGTTCTAATCGTTAAACGATGTTAATAAATCAATTATTTACGAGGACCTCTGTTAGCGCCTGCGCCACCACCTCTGTTCTGACCACCTTGACCTGGACCACGACCGCCTTGGTTTCCACCACGTCTGTCATTACCACCGCCACGGTTGTCTCTTCCACCACCTCTGTTATCTCTTCCACCGAAAGCTGGTTTCTCCGACTGGCCTTTTGGACCGTTGTTTGCTGCACCAATGTTTGGAGACAAATCACGTTTTCCATAAACCTCACCTTTACAGATCCAAACTTTAACACCTATTTTACCATAAGTAGTTAAGGCTTCTGCTAAAGCATAGTCGATATCAGCACGGAATGTATGCAAAGGCACTCTTCCTTCTTTGTACTGCTCGGTACGTGCCATCTCAGCACCACCTAAACGACCAGAAGTCATGATTTTGATACCTTCAGCACCCATACGCATAGTTGATGCGATAGAAGATTTCATTGCTCTACGGAATGAGATCCTTGCTTCTAATTGTTTTGCAACACCTTCTGCAACTAATTGTGCATCAAGTTCCGGGCGTTTAATCTCGAAGATGTTAATCTGAATTTCCTTTTTAGTCAATTTCTTTAACTCTTCTTTGATTTTATCAACCTCAGCACCTGCTTTACCGATTACGATACCTGGACGGGCTGTGTGGATAGTTACGGTGATACGTTTTAAGGTACGCTCGATAACTACTTTTGCAACACCACCTTTAGCGATACGGGCAGAAAGGTATTTTCTTATTTTCTCATCTTCAACTAATTTATCGGAGTAGTTGTTGCCACCGAACCAGTTAGAATCCCATCCTTTGATAATTCCTAACCTGGCACCTATTGGATTTGCTTTTTGTCCCATTTCCTAATTAGTTTTGAGTTGTTTCTGTGTTTTTACTATCTACAATCAGCGTTACGTGGTTAGAACGTTTACGAATTCTATATCCACGGCCTTGAGGAGCTGGACGTAAGCGTTTTAACTGACGGCCACCATCAACCATTATTGTTTTAACAAAAAGTTGACTTTCTTCAGGGCGGGCACCTTCATTTTTAGCTTCCCAGTTTTTAATAGCAGATAATAATAATTTCTCAACTCTTATTGCTGCTTCTTTATTGGTAAACTTTAAAATGCTTAATGCTTTCTCTACACGTTCACCTCTGATAAGATCTACAACCAAACGCATCTTACGCGGTGAGGTTGGACAATTGTTTAATTTTGCTATTGCTTCCATTGTCTAATTATTTTTTCTTTTCAGCGTGTCCTCTGAATGTTCTGGTTGGAGCAAATTCTCCCAACTTGTGACCAACCATGTTTTCTGTTACGTACACAGGGATAAATTTATTTCCGTTGTGTACTGCAAATGTATGATTCACGAAATCTGGTGATATCATTGATCTACGAGACCAAGTTTTGATTACAGACTTTTTGCCTGAATCATTCATAGAGTTTACTTTTTTCTCTACGTTATGGTCAATATAAGGTCCTTTTTTTATCGAACGAGCCATTATTTCTTCCTTCTCTCTATGATGTAACGATTAGAATATTTTTTAAGTTCTCTGGTTTTGTAGCCTTTAGCCAACACACCTTTTCTTGAACGAGGGTGACCACCTGATGATCTACCTTCACCACCACCCATTGGGTGATCTACTGGGTTCATCGCTACCGGTCTAGTTCTCGGACGACGGCCCAACCAACGTTTACGACCAGCTTTACCTAATACTTCGTTTGCGTGATCTGAGTTAGATACAGCACCGATAGTAGCAAGACAGGTAGTCAAGATTAAACGGGTTTCGCCTGAAGGCATTTTCAAAGTAGCATATTTACCATCGCGGGCAGCTAATTGTGCATAAGCACCTGCACTACGAGCTAATTGTGCTCCTTTTCCAGGGTGGATCTCCACGTTGTGGATGATAGAACCTAATGGAATCTTCGATAAAGTTAAAGTGTTACCTACTTCAGGTGCTGCTTTATCGCCCGATAATAATACCGAACCAACTTGCAATCCTTCTGGAGCAATGATATAACGCTTCTCGCCATCTGCATAGTGTAACAATGCAATGCGGGCAGTACGGTTTGGATCGTATTCAACAGTAGCAACTGTTGCAGGAATATCGAATTTATCGCGTTTGAAATCGATTAAACGATACGATTTTTTATGACCACCACCCATGTAGCGCATAGTCATTTTACCTGTATTGTTACGTCCACCAGACTTTTTTGATGATACAACCAATGATTTTTCGGGCGTGGTTGCTGTAATCTCCGTAAAACTAGCACCAACTCTGAAGCGGGTACCTGGAGTAACTGGTTTAAATTTTCTTAAGCCCATAGTTATAATTAATTATTAAATTAAAGGGTTGCGTAATAATCTATTGTTTCGCCGTCTTTCAACGTTACGATTGCTTTTTTGTATTTAGGACTACGGCCTGATACAAAACCTGCTTTAGTGTAACGAGATTTAGCTTTTCCATCAACAACCATTGTGTTAACTGCAACGATGGTTACACCGTACAATTTCTCAATAGCAGCTTTGATCTGGATTTTGTTAGCCTTGTGGTTAACGCTAAAAGTGAAACGGTTAGATTTCTCAGTTAAAGCTGAAGCTTTTTCGGTTAATATTGGTTTTTTTAAAATTTCCATATTACTTGGCAAATGCCTCCTCCAAAGTTTTAACAGAATCAGCAGTTAACACAAGTACACCAGCGTTTAATACATCATAAGTATTTAAATCTGCTGCCGAGATTACTTTAGTTTTCTGAATGTTTCTGCTTGATAAATAGATATTATTATTTTGCGCAGGTAAAACCAATAAAGTTTTTTGAGTACCTACGTTTAACGCAGCCAATAAACTTGTATAGTTTTTAGTTTTAGCTGTATCGAAGTTGAAATCTTCTAAAACTACCACGTTGTTATCTTTTGCTTTATAAGCTAAAGCCGATTTACGTGCTAATGATTTTAATTTCTTGTTCAATTTAAAGCTATAATCACGTGGTTGAGGACCGAAAACACGACCACCACCGTTAAATAACGGAGATTTAATGCTACCAGCTCTTGCACCACCTGTACCTTTTTGTTTGTATAGTTTACGGGTAGAACCTGCAATCTCATTACGTTGTTTAGATTTGTGGGTACCTTGACGTTGGTTAGCCAAATACTGTTTTACATCTAAATAAATCGCGTGGTCGTTAGGCTCGATACCAAATACCGATTCAGGAAGTTGCACCTTGGCACCTGTTTCTTTACCTGAAATGTTTAATACTTTAACTTCCATCTGATTACTTGTCTAAGATTACGTAAGAACCTTTAGCTCCTGGAATGGAACCACTAACTACTAATAAGTTTTGATCAGCATAAACTTTCAAAACCTGTAAGTTCTGAATTTTTACCCTGTCTCCACCTGTTCTTCCTGCCATGCGCATTCCTTTGAATACACGTGATGGGAAAGATGATGCTCCCAATGAACCTGGGGCACGTAAACGGTTATGCTGACCGTGAGTCTGCATACCAACACCGGCGAATCCGTGGCGTTTTACAACACCTTGAAAACCTTTACCTTTTGAGGTACCTACAACATCAACAAAATCGCCTTCTGCGAATGAATCAACAGTTACCACATCACCTAAATTAAGTGAAGTTGTAAATGAATCAAATTCTACCAGCTTGCGTTTCGGAGTTGTGTTTGCTTTCGCGAAATGGCCTTTCAATGGTTGAGTTGTGTTTTTCTCTTTTTTCTCATCGTAACCCAGTTGGATTGATGAATAACCATCTACTTCTTCGGTTTTTACCTGTGTAACTACACAAGGTCCAGCCTCGATTACCGTACAAGGAATGTTTCTTCCTTCGGCATCAAAGATACTGGTCATTCCTACTTTTTTTCCAATAATTCCTGACATTTTATCTTTTAATTTTAACACCCATCGAAGCAGTAGGGCTTCGTTCAAGGTGGTTGTGCATCCCCCGAAAGGGACGGCAAAGATAGGTAAGAATTATTAATTTTCAAATAGTTAGCGAAATATTTTTTCAAATAAATTGCTGATATGATGGCATTTAACCTAAAAAGGTATGTTTATGGACTATTGGGGTGTTTAAAGCAATAGCTATAAATTTGATTAAAAGCACTTTAGATCATATTTTTAATCAAAAAACCTTATAATGAAGGCAAAATCAATGGTTCAAGCCAACCTTCCACCTTATTGTTTAATATAACGTACATACAGCAGATTACCAATTTAGCATAGCAATAAATACGACAATGATTACCCCTGATAGATTGCATTAAAAGAGCGTATTACAATGATCTTTTTTAATAAAAGAAGACTAATGCGCTATCCCGCCATTTAAACTGATGGTGATAATGGTTAGAATAATAATCCCAATCAGCACATACAGATAATCACGTTCTATTAAAAAACTGAAAATAGCGAAAACAATACGTGCAATAGGTGTAAAAATAAGCATCAGGATACCAAACTGTACAATGGCATCGCCCTGAAAGGTTAATACCCCTTTAAATATACCCGCTATTGAAGAAAACCTGTTTAATTCCGGTTTAAAAACTTTGTAATCGGTAATGGCTCCCTTATTGTGTACCAGGAAAATTGCACCGCCCAACAGCACAATTCCCATCGAAATGATTACACCTGCACGCAGCAGGGTCCCTAATATCATCTGGATATCTTTATCGTTTAGGTTTTCTTTTTTTGCTGTATCCATTATAATCCGCTTATACCTTTATAAATCATCTGCAGGGCCAAAAAGGCTACTACAACGGCAAATACTATTTTGAGCTTATCAGTGTTTGTTTTTAATAAAACTTTAGAACCTAACGAAGCACCTGTTAACACACCAATACATACCGGCATGGCAATACCCGGATCAATCTGCCCACGGTGCAGGTAAACCACCGCACTGGCTGCAGCGGTAACACCCATCATAAAATTACTGGTGGTGGTTGACACTTTGAATGGCAGGCGCATAATATTATCCATAGCGATTACTTTTAAGGCCCCACTACCAATACCCAGCAATCCGGATAGTGTGCCTGCAAAAAGCATCATTAAAAAACCACCGGGAACATGTTTTACTGCATAAGGATGATCTGTCCCCTTATCAGGAAAAGATCCATTGAGTTTAAAAAACTTCGCCCATTTATCGGTATCATCCTTAGTAGTATGATCTACCTTTTTCTTTAAAGTCATAATGGCCGAAAAAATGAGGATACAGCCAAAAAGGATGGCAATGTAATTTGCATTAAGGTAAACAGCTACAATGGCACCACAAACTGCGCCTATTGTAGTGGCAATTTCCAGAAACATCCCGATGCGAATATTGGTGATGCCTTCTTTTACATATGCAGCTGCCGAACCGGATGAAGTTGCTATAACCGAAACAATAGATGCGCCAATGGCATAATGAATATCGACCCCCAAAGCCAAAGTAAGCAGCGGGATAATAATTACACCGCCACCCAGGCCTGTTAATGAGCCCAGTAATCCGGCTAAAAAAGCACCTAATAAAACGATAATGGTAAACAGCAAAACCGACATGCGGGCAAATATAATGTACAGTTTTTGGCTAAACGAAGGATTAAGGGAATAAAATAAAGTCTATATATTATATGGATAAATAGAATTTCGAATTAGAGAATGATTGAATAATTACTTAACGAACTACGTTTAAATCTCCAAATACTTCATATTCATTATCAAAAAGAAAATCATAAAGCGAGTATTCTTTATTAAATGGATTTCCATCTGCACCGTGTGGATAACCGCCCTGAATTTTACGGCTGAACAACAGTTGATGATTAACAAATTTATAATCAGGAAAATTCGTTTCAACTATAGTTTTTAGCTTTTGAACCATATTTTCGGCATCAGTAATGTGGGCAATTGATGACGAAACGGTAAGCGACATTGGCAGCGACTGATTAGAACCCACCTTAAGATTTTTATGCAAAATTACCTCTTCAAAGAAAATGGTATAGTAGTTTGTTAATAGAGATATACGCAAACTCAATTTATAATTCAGATCTACTTCCGGATATTCTATTTTAGGGAAACGGATATCCATCGCATAATTGGGGAATTGATGATGGTAACTATTAAGCACGGTAAGATTACGGAATGAATTCAGAATATCACTATTCAGTTTACTGCAGGCTTCAGAAAGCGTATTAGAGATAAGTTTTTCAATTTTATCCTTCACAATAGCCGTAAGCCTGCCATAACCTGGAAATGCTTCATTTACATCGCCGGTACCAATGGGATAGTATTGATAAACGGCTTTAACCAAATCGAAAAAAGGATTATCGCTAACTGAGATTTTAATTTCTGGTACCATAATTAAATGTAAGATTTTAATTCTAAACTTATAATATTAGGTACCAAGAGCGTTAATTCTTAATTTGGGACTTACCAGCTAATATTTATGGCGCAACTTACTTTCTTTATTTAAATCAATATCCTTAAAACTTTCTAACAGTTCAAAAGCAATTTGCCTAACGGTTTCGGCTATCGGGTTGATGCTTGATTTATTGCCTTCTGCATCTTTTATTATCCAACCCGAAGTATCTAATATTAATGTATCACTATTGGCTAACGATTTAATTATTTTGGCCCTTGTAAAAGCATTACCATCCGAATCGATAATCACTTTTTTATTATTCCACCAGTTTTCCAGCGACACTTTTTTTAAGTCCGAGTGGTCTAATTTTGCAGCATAGCTCCAACCTTCTGCGGCCTTGTGTGCCAGCTTCAACAATCCAATAAAGTTAGTGAGGCTTTTAGGATTATAAATTTCGGAACTACAATACATATCGAGGTGGCCTAATTTAAGCAGACTTAGCAATGCTTTCGAATGGTTGGTATTATGAAAAATAGCCACTATTTTTTCGGCAATGGCATGGATTACGGATTCATCTCCGCCATCGTACCCATTACAAAGTATTTCGATAACAGTTATTTGTTGCTGTAACAACAAAACCAGTTCGGGCTTATTCAGTATAGGTTTCATCTTATAATGATATTCATGTAAAATGCGAATAATTGATTATATTTTACCATATAAGACATTTAAGGGCACATAAGCTTAAATGGCTTTATATTACTATATGGTTAAACAGTATGCGACAACGATGATTAACAACTTAGATGTTCTCAGGTGCCTCAGGTGGTGGATTAAATTTGAATTACTTATTTTTTATGACCACCTAAGACACCTTAGCTCACTTGAGTTTTACACAGTGCAAAATATTGGATCAAATACACAAAACATTATCCCAATCCGATAGTTATCGGATTTTTTCACAGTAAAAATTACGATGGTTATTCGAAATTACTTGCCAAGCCTCTTGATCATCTCCGCACTTAAATCCCTGCCATCGTTTAAACGGTTGGCAAAAAATGATTTTGCAGCTTCGAAATGTGCTTTATAACCTTTTAAATCGCCATAACCGATAATCGAAGCCCATTCGTGTACCGCGGTATGAAACTCCAGATCGTCGCCACGGATCGATTTATCGTACAAAGCGGTACTGATCGATTCTTCGAGCATGGCTTTGTTTTTGAAAAGATATTCGGCAATACCCAGTCTCAGTTTAAAAGGTGGTGTTTGGCAGATCAGGTTATCGTAAGGATTTACGCCCATTTTGTACCAGGCATATACCATACTTAGCAAGCTTAAATGCGAATTCGGTTTTTGCTTGTGGTTGGCATCCGATAAACTGAATTCTTTCATAATATTATCATCCAACAGCAAAAGGGTACGGCTTTCGTGGAACACAAAATCGCGGGCAGCATAAATCTTTTCCCTAAACTCGGTTTCATTTTCACAGATCATCAGTTTAAAGAGTTCTGATTCTGCCTGTGCATAATATTTGACCTGTTTCTGTGCATAAGGGTTTAAAATGGCCAAACCGGCATAAATGTGCGATTTGTAGCTAAAAATCCTTAGCGTTGTCAAAATCTTTACATTATCAATCCCTCCGGCATAAGCAGGATTATCCCATGGGAAAAAACCTGCATTTTTCCAGGCAGAGCCCATGCTTTCGAAACCCATGTGGGTTACCGCCTGGGTATCGGCCACAATGCGGTCGTGCTCCCTGTAATCGTCCATTTCGATAATGTTCGATTTTAAAGATTTATAGATCTCTAAGGCCTGTGCATAAACAGCATCGGTGGCGCGGTGGCGTACCACAACCAACGTTTGGCCTTCGGGGCTAAAAGCCGGACCATGCAAAGAGTGGCAGGTTACAATCTGGGTATCCTCAGGGAGGTGTTTTTCGAAAGCGGCAATTTCGGGGTGTTTAACAGAAGTTTGCCCGGCAACGATGGCACCAAACTTTGTAGAACGGGCAAAAGTAGCAACCACTTCATCAATTTTTTCGGCTTCAACACAATAGATGATAAAGTCTGATTTACGTGCCACCTCATGTCCATCGATCAAAACCTCGATTGCCTTTGGCTCAAGCTCATTTTTTAAATCGGCAAAACGCAAAGGCATATCTGCCCCACACACCTTGTAACCAGCATTTACAAACGATATTGCATATAATTTGCCCATATCGCCCAAACCAATAATTCCTATTTGCATGCAACAAAAGTAACCTATCGTAAATAATTTTATAATAAAACTTGGATAAAATTGTTATTTAGAGGTAAAAAGGAAAACAATTTTATCTATTTTTCATCCACTCTAATCAAAAATAGATTCATACAGAAATAGATAAAACTGTAGCTTTACAATCAAACCCTATATATTAAACTATGCAGAAAATTAAACACACCCTATTGTTTTTAGTAGCCATGCTGTTTTTCAATGTTGCCTTTGGGCAGGTTCAGCAAGACACCTTAAAAAATACCGACCCTTCGTTAAACGGTCAGTATGAGTTTATGTTAAGAAAATCTAAAAGCTTGTATGGCGCAAGGCTGATCAACCCGACCCGGTTATCTGCTTTATGGAAAAGTGTTAACGATACGCTTAAAAAAGAACGCAAACAACTGCAACAGGCCAGGCAGGAAATTAAATCGCAGGCAGGCAACATTTCGAATTTAAAAGGCGAAGTTAACGGAAAAGAAAGTTCACTGGCCAATGCCAACGCCGCCGTTAATGAAATTAAATTTTTAGGAATCGCTTTTGATAAAGGAACCTACAATACCATTGTTTGGGCCATCATTATTGTATTGGCAATAGGTTTGGCCATTGTTATTTTTCAATCGGGCAAATTAAGACATGAGGCAAAATACCGTACCGAACTTTACCAGGAGGTGGCCGATGAATTTCAGGCGCATAAGGTAAAGGCAAAAGATAAAGAAATGAAGCTTGCACGCGAACTGCAGGATGAACGAAACAAATGGGAAGAAGGCCGCGGGAGATAGGCAGATATAAATGATTGAATTTTGAATGATTGAATGATTTACATTATTCAGTCATTCAAAATTCAATCATTCAAAATTTTCTCATTAAAAAATAAGCCTTTAATTTCTAATACTGTATTTCAGTCCTACCTCAAATTCGCCGTTGCTGTAATTCTGCATTTTAGAAGTATTGGTAGTATACTGGAACAATAGTGAAACCTGGCTCCTATAATTAACGCCAAAACCGGCAGTAAAACTGTTCGAACTGTGGTATATGCCGTTAAATAATAACTTATTATTCAAAATCTGAAGATTTACCCCCGCATCAAAAATGCCATCGTAATTTTGTACACCCCGGTATACCAGTTTCGGTTCGATACTGTTGATCACCTTATCAGTGATAAATTTGTAACCAGCAGCGATAAAATAGGTTGACCGATCGACCACGTTTCTCAATACATCCCTTTTAAAAAAACGCTTAAGGTTTGGCAAAGCACCTTGTATGGTTAATTTATCGGTACGGAATGCCACTCCAAAATCGCCATCCAAATAAAGCCTGCGGTCGTTAAAGCTGTTGAGCACATCGTCGTCCAAATCGCCTTTTACTTTACCAAAATCGACCCATTCGTTCATCAGTCCTGCAGAGAGGCCAAAATCCAGAAAATTTGTTCCACCATTTAAAGGCAGGTGATAAGCGTAAGTTACCGTTGCCCTGGTATGGTTAATGGCACCTGCAGCTTCATTATAAAAAAGGAAGCCGAGGCCTACTTTATTATTGGCCAAACCATAATCACCCGTTAAATATTGTGTTTTTGGCGCCCCTTCTACCCCAGCCCACTGCGTTTTAAATGCAGCGTTTAAATTAAGTCCGGTTTCTAACCCTGCCATTGCCGGATTGGCCAAAAACTGGTTTTGGTAATAAATGCTTCCCATTGGGTTAAGCTGGGCAAATGCTGGTGCAATCAATAAAAACAACAGTGCCGATAAGTAGTATTTCATCTTTCCCACAGTTATTTTTTATATAAAATTGAGATAAAACCTTTAATCGATCCATCTGTGCCCAAATCGAGCATATAGTAGTAGGTATCTTCCATCAGGGGCTTGCCATTGAAATAACCATCCCAGTTGTTCTGGTAATTGAGCGAAGAAAAAATTGTCCTTCCTCCCCTATCGAAAATGGTGAGTTTATTATTGGGATATTTTTCCAAACCTTTAACTACAAAAAAGTCATTTTTACCATCAGCGTTGGGTGTAAGGATATTGTTTACAATGGCAACCTCTGCTGTGGTCTGGATAATCAAAAAAGGTTGCAAAAAACCCTGGCTCAATGTAGTATTAGCCGCCTGGAAAGTTTGTACAATTGCCATCTCCCCGATACTGAAATCGAAGAGCTGATTATTGATTTTCCCATACCCACTGGCCGGATTAATCACATAGGGCAAACTTTGCGCTTTTACATTGTTTCCGTAAAACACAAGCAGCAAAAAAATAAACAGGTAGTATATTTTCCCCATCGTGTTTAGTTTATAGAAATCCACGCCGAACCATCGCTTTGAATGGTTAAAGTTTTCGCTCCGGTAAGTGTTGTTAAATTCGAGTCATCGTTCATCATAACCGGACTATTCAAAGTCACGTCGCCCGATGACAGCGCTTTAACCAATACATAAATCCTTCCTTTACAACTATTGGCCGTAGGCAGATTAACCGTTACAGCTGCACCGGCATTTTTTATCCGGATAGTATAATTACTGGCATCGAGCGTTAAAGCTCCGGCTGTAGTAAAAGTTAAAATACTGGCCGCAACCGATCCGTTGATGTTTAACGTACTTGCGTTGGCAGGGGCATATGCAGTAGAAGTTGCCGCTGATGTTCCGTTAAGTGTTAAGGTACCGCCATTGGCTGTAAAATTACCCGCGATTAAAGGATAGGCGGTATTCGAATTGGCCACAGCAAGGGTATTATTAACATTTGTGCTGTTCGCAGCGACATTACTTCCTATAAAAATATTGCCCGAACCATTATTTTTTGAGCCGGCATTATAACCCAAAGCCACATTATTATCGCCGTTGTTAACTTCAAGCGCTAAACTACCAACTGCAGTGTTGGCCACACCGGTTCCATTAGCCATTAAAGTATGCGTACCCAATGCCGTATTATTGCTACCAACCGTATTGGCAGATAAGGCCTGTGCACCGAAACCACTGTTGTTAATGCCACTAAAACTTCGCTGTAGAACCTGGTATCCAAAGGCGCTGTTTTCGTAACCTGAGATATTTACAGATAATGCTTCCCTTCCGAATGCACTGTTATAAAAGCCCGAAACATTGGCCGTAATTGTTTTATAGCCATAAGAAATATTGGTTTCTGCCGAATTGCCTAATCGTCCTGATTTTAAACCATTAACCAAAAAGTTGATGGCAACATCATCGGTATTTCCCAGAAAGTTATTATTCTGGTCGGTATTACCAGTATTTCCCCGCAATGCCCAGGCATTTCCGTTGGCAAACAAATTCCTGCTGATTAGTTCCGGCTTTCCGGTTGTTGCATTGGTAATGTAAACCTTATTGGCATCACTCACACCATTTG
>NZ_DJDT01000153.1 GCF_002432345.1 Pedobacter sp. UBA5917 | reverse complement strand
CATATAAGGTTAGCATATTGATAACGACACTATCTTGCATATTTAAAACTAGATAAGTTATTATTCTAAATCCACCACTTTTACCCTTACCCTTGCTCTTTACTGCTAGTCTAATTTTATATAGGCCTGCGCCTAGATCATTACCCTGTTGCGGATTCTCAAGAAGTTTCTCTTCAAGTTCATAGAGATCTTCAACTAAAGAAAGATATTTCTTTTTGTAGACTTTGGCTTTTTTAATAAAAACATCTGAATAAATAACTTCATTAGCCATTAAATATCTTTTAAACTTAAAGGCTTCCGTCTCCCTTGCTGCATTTCCTTAATCTCTTTTAAGGCTTGAGCAATTTCAGAGGTTATCTGACTTGTTGGTTCAGATTTAACTTTTGCACCAATTTTGCTAAGGAATTCTTTTACAAAACTTGCGTCTTTATCCTTAATTTCTATTGTTAAAGTTGTCATAATTACAAATTTAGCAAAATTTATTTAACCATATTTTCTATTGCTTTATTCACTTTTCCGAAACCAAACTGCGACAGCACGTCCTGCATTGCTGCAGTAATCTGCTCATTACAAAGGTTGCCGATGCTGCCTTCGTGTGTATGATGTATCTGGCTAGATGGGGCAAAAGTACCACTTTCTATCTGTTCGCCAACAATTTTATATGCCTCCCTAAACGGAACACCCTGCAAAGCCAGATCGTTCACTACTTCAACGCTAAACAGGTAATCATATTTTTTATCTTTCAAAATATCATCATTGATGGTGATGTTCTGGAACATAAAAGTGGCTATTTCCAAACATTCGTTTAAAGAAGTAATTGCCGGGAACAGGTTTTCTTTCAGCAATTGGAGATCGCGGTGATATCCTGACGGCAGATTGGTAATCATCATGGCAATTTCGTTCGGCAGGGCCTGGATTTTATTACAACGTGAGCGGATGAGTTCAAAAACATCAGGATTTTTCTTGTGCGGCATAATGCTCGATCCTGTAGTAAGCTCGGGCGGAAAACTGATGAAACCAAAATTCTGGTTGATGAACAAACAAACATCCATTGCCATTTTGGCCAAAGTTGCGGCCACTGCACTCATGGCCTGTGCCAAAATCCTTTCGGTTTTACCACGGCCCATCTGGGCATAAACCACATTATAGTTTAAGCTTTCGAAGCCTAATAACTCGGTTGTTAACGTTCTGTTTAATGGAAACGATGAACCATAACCCGCAGCAGAACCCAATGGGTTTTTATTGGTAATTTTCCATGCAGCCAGCATTAATTCCATATCATCAGCCAGGCTTTCGGCATAAGCACCAAACCATAAACCAAATGATGATGGCATGGCGATCTGCAAATGGGTATAACCTGGCATTAATTTGTCTTTATGCGTATTGCTCAGTTCAATTAACTGCTTAAACAAAGTTGAAGTTTGGCTAACCATATCTTCGATACAGGCCCTGAAAAACAATTTCAGATCAACCAAAACCTGATCATTACGCGACCTGCCGCTATGGATTTTTTTACCTGCCTCGCCTATACGCTGGGTTAGTAACCATTCTACCTGCGAGTGCACGTCTTCTACCGTATTTTCGATGGTGAAATTTCCAGCTTCAATTTCGGCATAAATGTTTTTAAGTTCCTTTTGAACCGTTTTTAATTCATCAGCTGTTAACAGATTAATGGTTTCGAGCATTTGGGTATGTGCCAAAGAGCCCAAAACATCAAATTTTGCCATCTGTAGATCCAGTTCGCGGTCTTTCCCTANTGTAAAACTTTCTACAAACTGATTAACATCTATATTTTTTTGCCAGATTTTCATTATAGTCTTTATTTTTTAACGGGCAATGAAGCTTGCTAAGCAGGTTTCATATTCCATTATTTACTGAAGTTCTAAACAAGAAAATTCATCCTGTTTTATAAAATCATTTATTAATTCTCTTTTTCCGATTAATGTTTTGTCAATTCCAACAGTGGTATTATTCCCAAAGCGAAGCCATATTATTTTGGGAGGATGCCCATATAAGTTCGAAAATTCGTAAAAATCTGCATCGAAGGTTACAATTACATAGCCGTTTTGACCAGCAAAAGTCCAGATATCCTTATCTGACCTGTTTTCTAATCCTAAACGCCTTATTTGATCACAAGCTGGAAAATCAGTTTCTAAAAGTTTTGTTATCCTATGTGATATGTTTTGATCGAACAATAATTTCACTAGGCAACTCTTATATTATGTTCCCTATCTGCAGAGTAGGCCAGACAGGCTAATACTTCTTCTTCTTTAATTTCAGGAAAATCTTCTAAAATGTTCTGAATAGTCATCCCGTTAGACAACCAACTTAAAACATCATAAACAGCAATTCTGGTCCCTTTTATACAAGGCCTACCAAAGCGTTTGTTTGAATCGATTTCTATGAAATTAGAATAAGTTTTCATCATGTAAAGATAAACAATATTATAAGATTTCACTCATAGACAACTTTAAACCTTTGATTTCGAAGCTTTAACCTTCAACAACCGGTTTCAACATATTTACGTAACCTGCAACACCTTCGGCTACCTCGCGCACGTACAAAAACTCATCGGCCATGTGCGAGCGACCTGAAAATCCTGGTCCACACTTTACCGACGGGATATCCAGTAAAGCCTGATCGGATGTTGTTGGCGAACCGTAAGTAGTTCTTCCCAATGCTACACCAGCCTGAACCACCGGATGGTTTTTATCAATCGACGAAGGCTTTAAACGGATAGAACGCGGGGTAACATCACAATCAACATTTGCACGGATAATTTCCAAAACTTCTTCATTGGTATAGGCATCTGTTACCCGTACATCAACCGTGAAAGTGCAATTTGCGGGCACAACATTATGCTGCGAACCTGCATTGATAATGGTCACCGTCATTTTTAACGGACCAAAAACCTCAGATACTTTAGGAAACTGGTAATTTCTGAACCACTCGATATCTTTTAATGCTTTGTAAATGGCATTTTCTCCCTCTTCGCGCGCAGCATGACCGGCTTTACCGTGAGATACACAGTCCAATACCAATAAACCACGTTCAGCAATGGCTAAATTCATTTCTGTTGGCTCACCTACGATTCCGAATTCGAGTTCACCTAAATCAGGCAGAACGAGTTCCAAACCATTATTGCCCGAAATTTCTTCTTCAGCGGTTGCGGCCAGGCAGATATTATATTTTAGATTTTCCTGTTCATAATAATATAAAAACGTACCGATCAGCGAAACCAAACATCCACCGGCATCGTTGCTCCCCAAGCCAAACAATTTATCACCTTCGATAGCCGCATCATAAGGATCGCGTGTAAAACCAGAATTTGGTTTCACCGTATCATGATGAGAGTTTAAAAGCAATGTTGGCTTGCTTGCATCAAAATGTTTGTTATAAGCCCAAACGTTATTCATTTTACGCTGGGTTTTAATCCCTCTCTCCTCCAAAAACTGCGCAATTAAATTTGCCGTCCGGTCTTCTTCTTTACTGAAAGACTGGATGCGGATTAACTGTCGCAATAAATCAAGACTTTCTTTTTGTATATTTTCTAGTAACATAGTAGCAAGTAATTGATAACGGGTATCAAATAGTTAGTATCAAGTAGCAAGATAAGTTTTATCTCGAACCTGTTACTTTTTAATTCTGGTTAGGCACATCATCCATCTTACCTTAACCATTTTACATCCGTTTTAACCTTCTTTGGTATACAGATTCCCAGCTTTTAGCGCCGAGAGCTTAATACCTTTTATCAGTGATGAACTAAAACCATTGTGTTCCATTTCGTTTAAACCGGCAATGGTACAACCTTTCGGCGAAGTTACCTTATCTATTTCTGATTCTGGGTGTGTTCCGTGTAATAAAAGCAGATCAGCTGCACCTTTTGCTGTTTGCACTGCCATTTTCAGCGCCTCATCGGCATGGAAACCAATTTCTACACCACCCTGCGATGCTGCTCTGATTGCCCTCAAGAAAAACGCAATACCACAGGCGCAAAGTGCTGTTGCCGAAGTCATTAAATCCTCGTTTATTTTAACTACTGAACCAACTGTTTCGAACATTTTGGTCACGTTAGTAATATTTTCTGCCGAAGCATTATCGCTGGCCATACAGGTCATCGATTGGCCGATGGCAATTGCCGTATTTGGCATTACCCGGATTACCTCAACATCATCACCTAATTTTTCCCTAACCGCAGCGCAACTTACGCCCGAAATAACCGAAATAACCAAATGTTTAGCAGGAACAACCGAAGAATGGATTTCATCTAAAACCGTATTCAATTGCTGGGGCAGAACGGCTAAAATCACAACATCTGCATCCACAACAGCTTGTTTGTTATTGTTACTTACCTTGAAACCGGCTTCGGCGTACGACTTTAAATGATCGATGTTTCTGCGGGTAAGTGTAATGTCGGCAGCTTGGGCGAAGTTGGCTTTTACCAAACCTTTTGCTAAAGATAAACCGATATTTCCACTACCGATAATGGCTATTTTTTTTGACATAATTATTGTTCTTTCAGTTTGATTTCACAGATTGGTTGATTGCACAGATTTATTTTCCTTCGGGTTGATTGCACTGATGATAGGATTATACCGATTTTCGGGGTCCAGTTTTATGTACCGCGTTTAAAACCTTACACCCTCAACCTCTCGCCTTAAACCTTATTTCAGCATTTTGGTCCCGAAAGTATCTTCGGCAAGTTCAGTCAGTTCATTGGCTTTACCAATATACACTGCCGAAACACCTTTTTTAATGGCTTCGAAAGCATTGTGCAACTTAGGGATCATTCCCCCCTGTACTGTTCCATCTGCTTTTAAACCTTCAAATTCATCTGCTTTGATTTCTCTCACTACCGAAGCATCATCATTAACATCTTTCAGTACTCCTTTTTTCTCAAAGCAATATACCAAACGTGTTTCATATAATCCCGACATCGCTACCGCAACCGAAGATGCAATGGTATCGGCATTGGTATTGAGTAATTGCGAGTTCCCATCGTGTGTAATGGCACACAATACAGGAACCAATCCGGCTTTCAGCAAACTGTCTAAGGTATTTGAAGACACAGAATTTTCATCTAAATCACCAACATAACCATAATCGATTACCTCACCCGCCAAGGGCCCAGGAGCGGTACCGTGCGTTACCGTTTTTAACGGACGTTTTGTTGCCTTGATCACATTTCCATCAGCACCACTCAAACCAATGGCATTGCTGCCTTTTGCCTGTAATTGCGCGACCATATTTTTATTGATCAAACCAGCGTAAACCATCGTTACGATCCGTAAAGTTTCGATATCAGTAATCCGCCGGCCTTCAATCATTTTGGCTTCAATGCCTAACGATTCGCCCAATTCGGTTGCAATTTTACCACCACCATGTACCAGGATCTTATCTCCCGGTAATGCGGTAAAATCCAACAAAAACTGATGCAGGTTCTCTGAATTATCGATTACATTTCCGCCGATTTTTATGATAGTGAGTTGTCTATTCTTCATTTCTATAGAAAATTTCTGAAAGTTGATTTAATTTTTCTGCAAGCAGTTTTTTATCGATCAATTTAGTTTCGTAATCTGCGATTAAAGCTGGCGACAAGTTTCTGGCTAAGGCGTATTCTACAACCTCAACATCTTTACCTTTGCACAATAAAACACCAATACTGGGATTTTCGAATGGCCGCTTAACATCTCTATCCAAAGCTTCGAGATAGAAATTTAATTTCCCCAAAAATTCTGGTTGAAATTCTTCTATCTTCAACTCAAACAATACCATACACTGTAAATCGCGATGGTAAAATAGCAGGTCTGTATAATAATCTTTATTTCCAACTTGTAACCTGTATTCGCTTCCCATATAGGTAAAGCCTTTTCCCATTTCCAATATGAAATTTTGCAGGTTTTTAATTAAGGCCTGTTGTAAATCGTTTTCCGAATGAATTTCAGGTAGGGCTAAAAACTCAAAAACGTATGGGTCTTTAAAAATTCCCTCTGGCAACTGTCTGGTTATTACAGAGTCAAATTTATTACCAAGCATAGTGCGTTCAAAAGTAGCAGAATTTAACTGACGCTCGAGCTCTCTTTTTGATAATCTTTCAGCTAAGCATAAATTGAGGTAATAGAACTTTTCTTCAATGCCCTTAGTCTTTGATAAAATCAATAAATGATGCGCCCAATTAATTTTAGATAATATCCTTTTGCAAAATTCAAATGAATTATTGCCTAATTGTGTCACCGGTGGTGACACTTTTACATCATTCTGATTATCAATACAATCCAATTGTGTCACCACTGATGACACAATTTCGTCATCGCTATAAACCTCATAAAATTGTTTCATTCTATAAAGTCCACGACGGTTAAATCCTTTTAACAAAGGCTGCCTTTTTATTATATAATCAGCTAAGTCGTTTACTGTTCCATCGCCCCAATTACCGTTGGCAACTTTTTCAGAAACAATTTGTCCAACGTTAAAATATAACATTACAAGTTCCGCATTCGCTTTGGTGTAAACCCTGTTCCGGGCCTCCGTAATAAGCAAAATAATATGCTCGAAATCTGTTGTAATATTTTTAATTGGATTATCCATTCAGCAAATGTTATTTCAATTCTTCCAGCATTGCTTTAATTACTGCCTGTGCTGCCCACAAACGGTTGCCCGCTTCGTGGATAACCAAAGAGTTTGGTCCATCTAAAATCTCAGATGATAATTCCAAATCACGGCGTACGGGTAAACAGTGCATTACTTTTGCATCGTTGGTAAATTTCAACTTTTCGTTATTCATCATCCAACCATCAGGGTAAGTTAAAACTTTACCGTATTCTTTATAACTGCTCCAGTTTTTCACATACACATAATCCGCTCCGGCCAAAGCCTCTTCTAAATTATACTGGATGTTTGCTCCAGGAGTAAAATCTTCCGAAAGTTCATAACCTTCTGGTTGTGCAATCGTAAAATCGATCATGCCTTCAGTTTGGGCTTTACACATCCACTCGGCGAACGAATTAGGTACTGCCTGTGGCAAAGCCTTAACATGCGGCGCCCAGGCTAAAACCACCTTAGGTTTGCGGCCATCTGGTTGTTTTGTCCACGTTTCGTGGATGGTAATAATATCGGCAAAACTCTGTAAAGGATGTCGTGTTGCACTCTCTAAACTCACCACTGGTACAGCACAGTATTTCACAAATTTATTGAAAAAGTCTTCGCTGTAATCCTCTTCACGGTTGTTCAATTTCGGGAAAGAACGTAGTCCTAAAATATCGCAATATTGTCCCATTACAGCTGCTGCTTCACGGATATGTTCAACGGTTGTACCGTTCATTACCACACCATCCTGTGTTTCTAAAGCCCAGCCTTCTTTGTCCATATTCATCACCATTACGTTCATACCCAAATTTAAGGCCGCTTTTTGCGTACTTAACCGGGTACGTAAGCTCGGGTTCATGAAAACCAACCCCAGGGTTTTGTTCTTACCTAAATCCTGGTGTGCATAAGGATTTGCTTTTAACGCAAGTGCATCATTTACAAACTGTTTGATGCTTGGAACATCGTGTACGGAAGTGAAAAGTTTCATATTAAGGTATAAGGTTTAAGGTTTAGGGTTTAAGGTTCCCCTCAACCTGCTCTTAAATATTTCAAAAACGGCACGGGTTTAGTGTTTTCATTTTCCACCCGCCCTTAAAAATTTTAAAAATGAAATTAGCATTGCTCTAACTTCATTAATTGATTGGTTAACTTTTAAATATTCTTCTTCGCTTATATATTTCAATTCTGAAGCACATAAACAACAATAATCAATTTCATTTGTTGATCCCAGTGCCGTGTCTAAAAAATGTGCAAAATCTTTATCTGTAAATCTTCCACATCCTTCAACAATATTTAAAGGTATAGATAAGGATGCTCTAGTTAATTGAGACGTTAATTCAAATCGCTCTTCTTTTGGAAATTGAGTTGCAATATTCTTTTTAATGAACATATTCAACTCATGTGCTTTTTTCCAAACGTCAAGTTTTTTATAGTCTCTCATTACCTTACACCTTATGCCTTACACCTTTTACCTCTTTTTCAAACGCTGCCAAAAACTCGTCAGCGTGTGCTTTTGTTAGGTTTAAAGCTGGCAATAAACGGATTACGTTAGGTTTAGCTTCGCCGGTAAAAATATGGTGGGTAAACAACAGCTCTTTTTTAACGTGCGCCAGTTCTGCAGGTAATTCGATCCCGATCATCAATCCACGGCCACGTACTTCTACCACCTGCTCAAATTTCTTCAATTCAGCAATCAGGTAATTACCTACCTCTTCGGCATTTTTGATCAGGTTATCTTTCTCCATCACCTCTAAAACCGCAAGTGCAGCAGCACAGGCCAAATGGTTACCACCAAAAGTTGTACCCAACTCACCATGCCAAGGTTTAAACTTAGGAGCAATAGAAATCCCCGCTACCGGAAATCCATTACCCATTCCTTTTGCCATGGTGTATACATCGGCTTCAACACCCGAATAATCGTGTGAGTAAAAAGAGCCGGTACGTCCGTAGCCACATTGTACGCTATCCGCAATATATACAGCATTATATTCATCACAAAGTGAACGGATTTTTTGAAGGAAGCTTTTGGAAGCTTCTTTGATGCCTCCAACGCCCTGGATACCTTCGATAATTACCGCCGAAATATCATTGCCCTGCGCTTTAAAAGTTTCCTCTAGAGCAACTTCATTATTAAAAGGCAAAAAGATTACATTTTCGGTCTGGTTAACCGGAGCCACAATTTTGGGGTTATCGGTTACGGCAACTGCCAAAGAGGTACGTCCGTGGAAAGCACCTGTAAAGGCAATCACCTTTTTTCTGCCATTGTAAAACGAAGCCAGTTTTAAAGCATTTTCGTTTGCTTCGGCACCTGAATTACATAAAAACAGTTGGAAATCTTTTTTACCGGATACTTCACCCAATTTTTCGGCAAGCTGAACCTGTAAAGGAATTTTAACCGAATTGGAGTAAAAACCAACTTTATTTAACTGATCGGTTAAACGGCTTACGTAATGTGGATGGGTATGACCTATTGAAATCACAGCGTGACCGCCATATAGGTCTAAATATTGTTGTTCGTTAGCATCCCAAACATTGCTGCCGGCTGCTTTGGTTATTTCTATATCGTTAAGTGGGTAAACGTCGAATAAATTCATTTTTTAATAAGGTTAAAGACCAAAGACTAAAGACCAAAGCTTCTTGCAATATTTCATATAGCATGACGCCTAATCTATCAGTATTCAATCTTGGTTATTGTCTTAGGTGCTTAATTAAGCCAATTAACATTGCTTTAACTTCACCAGCCATTTTATAAATTTCTAAATACTTGCCTTCTTCAAGATATTCTAAATCTTTTGCCAGAAAACAAGCGTATTCCAATTCTTGAACAGAGCCTAAAGCATTATCAAGAAAATGCGCAAAATCTTTTTCGGTTCGCCGCCCCGCTCCTTCAACAATATTTAATGGAACAGAATATGCCGCTCTTTTTACCTGACTTTGCAAATCATATTTTTCATGAGGAGGAAAATCAGGCAAAATAAATTTGTAGACATATAGAACCATCAAATGTGATTTCTTCCAAACATCCAATTTCTGATAATCTCTCATTTTCTAAACTTAAAGGTAAAAGCAAAAAGACTAAGCTTAATGCAATATTTAAATCATTATTTCCTTTATGTTGGCACCATGCTATCTTTGCTTTGGTCTTTGGACTTTCAGCTTTGGTCTGTAAGCCTTCAGCCTAGAAATTCGCGGCCTTCAACCTAAGCCCAGCTGTTTCTTCAAAGCCGAACATTAAGTTCATATTCTGAACTGCTTGTCCGCTGGCTCCTTTTAGCAGGTTATCGATAATGCTGATGATAAATAATTTACCTCCGTGTTTTTCTACATGAACCAATGCTTTATTGGTATTTACTACCTGTTTTAAATCGATATTATTCCGGCTTACATGCGTAAAAGGATGTGCGCTATAATATTCTTCGTAAAGGTTTTGTGCCTCTTCCAAAGTTAGATCGCTTTCGAGGTACATGGCAGCCAAAATGCCCCTGGTAAATGCTCCACGTTGTGGAATAAAGTTTAAAACTTCCGAAAGTGATGGCTGTAACTGCAACAAACTTTCGCTGATCTCGTTCAGGTGCTGATGTTCAAATGCCTTATAAATAGACAGGTTGTTGTTTCTCCAACTGAAGTGCGAAGTGGTAGCCAAACTCTGTCCGGCACCGGTTGAACCGGTTGTTGCATTGATGTGAACCTCTTTCTGGATTAAACCTTTTGCAGCCAAAGGCAATAATCCTAATTGGATACAGGTTGCAAAACAACCCGGATTGGCAATATTTTTAGCAGTTTTAATCTTTTCGCGGTTTAGTTCGGGCAATCCGTAAACAAATTCGCGGTTTTCGAATGCCGATTTTTCATTTAATCTAAAATCCTGTGATAAATCGATGATTTTAATGTTTTCGTTGATCGGGTTTGCGGCCAAAAACTTTTTAGCATCGCCGTGACCAACACATAAAAATAATACATCGATATCTTGCGGAATGTCGCTTACAAATTTTAAATCGGTATCGCCGATTAAATCAGTATGCACATCCGAAATCAGGTTTCCTGCGTTACTGGTACTATTTACAAAAGCAATTTCAACATTTGGGTGGTTAACGAGGATGCGCAACATTTCGCCTCCAGTGTAACCTGCACCACCGATTATTCCTGCTTTAATTTTATTCATCTCTATGAGTTTAGTGCTATTTTATAAAGAAAAAATTCTTCGTCATTTCCCTGCTTTACAAAACCGATACTTTCGTAAAGGTGCTGTGCATTAAAATTGTCGATAGCTGTTTCCAATTGTACAAATGTAGATCCGTTGGTTTTGGCAAAATCCATGGCGGTTTTAATTAGTTTTTCGCCAATTCCCTGCTTGCGGTAATCTTCAGCAACATATAAATCATTCAGGATCCAGTTTTTACTTAACCTTACAGAAGAATATTTTGGATATAACTGCGTAAAACCTACGGGCTGCAAACTATCGGTATCAACGGCCACAAAAATGACAGATTCGTTATGCTGTAAGCGTTCATCAATAAAGGCCCTGGCCATCCCGATATCCGAAAACTGTTTATAAAATATACGATACTGGTTAAACAGGCCAACTACTAAGTGGGCTTCTGTTAATCCTAGCTGTTTAATCGTTATATTATTCACAATCGGTTCTGTCGTTTTGGGTTGAAAAGGGTTTAGGGTTTGAGGCTTAAGGTGTAAGGTTTAATGCGCATAAACTGACCCTAAACCTTACACCCTTTACCTTATACCTCTTAAACTATCTTTCGTTATTCACTTTATGCCAGATCATTACCTGGTTACCGAATATTTTAGAGAAACCTTTTACATCTTCCCCGCTCCAGGCATTGTTCATTTCGCCGTAGCTACCAAATTTATTGCTCATTAAATCGTGGTTCGATTCAATTCCGATAATCTGGAAACGGTATGGCAATAACTCTACAAACACTTTACCGCTCACAAATTTTTGTGTATCGGCCAAAAATGCCTCAATATTCCGCATAATCGGATCGTGGAACTGACCTTCGTGCAACCAGTTACCATAGAAGGATGATAATTGCTCTTTCCAGCTCAATTGCCATTTGGTTAAGGTATGTTTTTCTAAAGTATGGTGTGCTTTAATGATAATGATTGGTCCGGCAGCTTCGAAACCCACACGGCCTTTAATGCCGATAATGGTATCGCCCACGTGGATATCCCTACCTATGCCGAAAGGTTGAGCAATGGCTTGCAATTTTTGGATTGCTCTTACCGGCGCTAATTTCTCACCATCAATGGCAACCAGTTCGCCTTTTTCGAAAGTTAATTCTACTTTACGCGATTCGGTTTCAGTAACCTGTGTTGGCCATGCACTTTCAGGCAAAGTTTCGTGAGAGGTTAAAGTCTCTTTTCCACCTACCGAAGTTCCCCATAAACCTTTGTTGATTGAGTACCTTGCTTTTTCGGCACTATATTCTACACCGTGTTGCGCCAGATATTCGATTTCCGCTTCGCGTGATAATTTTAAATCCCTGATCGGGGTAATAATCTCTACTCCGGGGATCAGGATGTTAAAGATCATATCAAAACGAACCTGATCGTTACCCGCACCGGTACTTCCGTGGGCCACGTAATCAGCACCGATTTTTTTAACATAATTGGCAATAGCGGTTGCCTGACTTACGCGTTCTGCACTAACCGATAATGGGTAGGTTGCATTTTTTAACACGTTACCAAAAATCAGGTATTTGATACAGTCCTCATAATATCCTTCTGTTTCATCTACCACAGCATGCGATTTTACGCCCAAAGCATAAGCTCTTTTCTCAATTTCCTGCAATTCTTCGTCAGAGAAACCACCGGTATTTACAATTACCGAATGAACTTCCAATCCGCGGTCCTGTGCAAGGTAAATACAACAAAATGAGGTATCTAAGCCTCCGCTAAATGCTAAAACAACTTTTTTCATGCTATTTAAATAAAAGGGTAAATAAAAATAAAAGGGCTTTTAAGCCTGATTTGGGTTTTGGTTTAACAACTAAACGTTGTTTAATGCGCATAAAACGCTCGTATAATTTGGGTTTTTTCTGCAGTTCTTCGGCAAATCTTTTGGCGGCATCGTGCTTTTGTGTGGCCGGATCGTAAAGCATGGCTGTGCACATGCAGTTTTTACGTTCCTTCATCTTCAATATTTCGAAGTTTACACAACTCTGGCAGCCTTTCCAAAATTCTTCATCCTGTGTAAGTTCAGAATAGGTAACCGGTTCGTAGCCCAGATCGGAATTGATTTTCATTACGGCCAAACCGGTGGTTAAGCCAAAAATCTTTGCCTTTGGGTACAAAGTTCTCGAAAGCTCGAAAACTTTCTCTTTAATGGCATGCGCCAAACCTGCTTTCCTAAATTTAGGCGAAACAATTAATCCGGAGTTGGCCACAAACTGTCCGTGGCTCCATGTTTCGATATAGCAGAACCCGGCCCATGTGCCATCCTTATGGAAAGCAATTACCGCTTTACCTTCTATCATCTTGCCTGCAACATACTCTGGCGAACGCTTTGCGATACCGGTACCACGTGCTTTAGCAGATTCGGCCATCTCGGTTACAATTTCTTCTGCAAATACACGATGTTCAGGAAGTGCAACCTGCACTATAAATTCGTTAATATCCATTCGTTTTCTAACGAAAAATTATAAGTATTCTTGTTAATTGGGTTTTTAGAGAGGATCAATTCCTCGTTACGTTTAGTTTGGGTACTAAATACGTGGAGTGAAATTTTGCCGGCTTGTGGGGTAATAAAACACGGGCTGAAAATGATTAATAAACAGACTTTTCCCCGACACTGATTGTGCTGTGGAAACAGAAAGTTTATGTAAAATTTGTTTAATCATTTCTTGCGTATTAAAACGGCTTTAACTCTATTGAGGTGCAAAGGTTTAAATAAAAATCGAGTTACACAATAATATCTCGTTTTTTTTATGTTAAGCTTTCGTTTTTTTTAAACTAATCTGACTTAAGCG
The DNA here is from genome assembly GCF_002432345.1 of Pedobacter sp. UBA5917. Lineage (GTDB taxonomy): Bacteria > Bacteroidota > Bacteroidia > Sphingobacteriales > Sphingobacteriaceae > Pedobacter. Next base: position 18,117 of record NZ_DJDT01000153.1, on the reverse strand, counting down.
TGTACTGGATGGCCTTTAATAATTCCAAAAAAAATATCTTTTTAATCAATTACAGGATGGCTACCTTTACCTGTGTTAACATTGTTAAAATATAATTTCAAATTTTAACATCTGCTTAACAACATTTAACATCCTAAATATTGTTTTAAATACAATATTTGCATAATTGTAGCGAATGCTGCAACGTTATCGTTTTACCAGTGTTTCTTAGTATTAAATCAAATTTAACAATATGAAGAGTTCTACTCCATTTTATTTCAAAGCCCTTACTTTATTTGTGCTGATCGCTTTTACGGCTTTCACTTCCTGTAAAAAAACAGAAACAGCGGATCCAACCATAGCTTATATCAGGGTGGTTAATACCTCTCCATCTTTGGCAACCTATAATGCTTACTTTAATAGCACCAAACTTAATAGTGCAGCGTTACCTTTTGGCGGTTCTGCTTCTTATGCTTCTTTCACAGCTGGTGCTTATACCTTAAAATTTACCACTGCAAGCAGCACCGAAAGTTTATTATCCAAAACCGTTTCTATCAGTGCAAGTACTTATTATTCTACCTATCTGATCAATAAACCAACTTCATTGGATACTTATACCATAGCCGACGATCTTTCTGTTCCGGCAGCAGATAAAGCCTATATCCGCTTTATCAATTTATCGCCTGATGCAGCTGCATTCGATCTGTTCAAAACCAGCGGTACTACAGCCTTATTTACAGGCAAAACCTTTAAAAATGCAAGTGGTTTTATCACCGTAGATGCAGGAACCTATTCACTTGATGCAAAAGAAACTTCATCGGGTACCGTTAAAGCTACCACCGGCAGTACCACCTTTACCGCCGGTTTCCATTACGATGTGATATTGAATGGCCTGGTAACACCTGCAAATGATACCGAACGCGCATTAACCTTACAGGCTACTACAATTAAATAAAACAATAATTTTTTCTAATTGCCCTGTATTATTGATATGATATGGGGCTTTTTTATACCCGGATATTTTCTTTTTTAAATACTTGTTATCTTTTCTACTAGATAGACCCTGAAATAAATTCAGGGTGACGACCTAGCGTTAAAAATCCGCAAGAGTCCTTTTAAACAAAATAATGACCGCACTTAGGTTATAACCTCAATTTTAACATTTTATTATTTAGAATAATTCAAAATAATTTGGATAATAACAATTTCTCCCGTTATTTTGCAGCTCTTTAGAATTAATCCAAATAAATAGTATCATGTTTAAAATCAAACTTTTTAGTTTAACATTTCTTTTAACTTTTCTCAGCTTACTCTCCTTTGCACAGCAATTTTCTACCATCAGTGGTACAGTTACCACATCAGATGGAAAACCGGCGGCTTATATTTCGGTAGGTTTGAAAGGAAAAGGCTTAGGAAATGTAACCAATGATAAAGGTACTTTCGAAATTCAACGCGTTAAACCAGGCTCTTATATTTTAAGGGTTTCGGCTGTAGGTGTACAGGTTATAGAAAAACCGGTAGTAATTACTGCAGGTGAAAATAAAACGGTCGATTTTGTAATCAGCCAGAACTCCAACCAACTTAATGAGGTAAATATCAATAAGGGTATTAATAAATATATCGCTAAAAAAAGTGAATATGTTTCGAAAATGCCGCTGAATAATTTAGAAAACCCACAAGTTTATACCACTATTACCAAAGAAACAATGGCCGATCAGCTGGTATTTTCAGTCGATGATGCTACCCGTAATGCAACTGGTATCCAAAAAATGTGGGAAGCAACTTCACGTGGTGGTGATGGTGGTGCTTATTATGCATCAAGAGGTTTTATCGTACAGGCAAAACTTAGAAATGGTATTGCAGGTAACATAACAGGCCGTAACGAAGCAGCCAATTTAGAGAATGTTGAGGTTATTAAAGGCCCATCCGCTACGCTATTTGGAAGTACGTTAACTTCATACGGAGGTCTGATCAACCGTATCACCAAAAAACCTTTTGAAGGAACAGGCGGTGCAGTAAGTTTTTCGACCGGCACTTATGATTTTAACAGGGTAAGTACAGATTTTAATTTCCCTGTTGATAAAGCCAACCACATTTATGCTCGCATTAATGCATCTTATAATTACAAAGGTTCTTTTCAGGAAAATGTATTTGATAAAGGCTTTTTTGTTGCACCAAGTTTAGCATATAAGGTAAATGATAAGTTGGATTTTACATTTGAAGCGGAGATTTCTAACGGTAAAAACACTTTGAAACCTTTTACTTTCTTTTATTTTCCGGTAAAAGACCTTGGTTTTGACAGGGCTGATCAATCGGGCATACCTTACGATAAATCATTCACAGGTGATGCCATGAAACAAAAATATAACAGTACAAATTTCTTTGGCCAGGCGAATTATAAATTTAACGATAACTGGTCATCACACACCAGTTTCTCATCAAGTTATAGCTTTTCAAACGGTCGTGGAACTTACCTGTTCCTGGTTCCAGATAATAGTCCATTATTGGGTAGCTTATCTAATCCAAGTGCGGGTCCAGGTGCTACATATATATCAAGAGCGGATCAATCAACAGATAACAGTAAACTTTATAACTACGAAATCCAACAGAACTTTAACGGTACTTTTAACCTGGGTTCTATCAAAAACAGAATTGTTTTAGGTTTGGATTATCTACGCCAAAACTCTGATCAGTTGTTTTATTCGATCGATACTTTCGACGTAACCAATAAAAATGGAACCGGTGCCAACTATAACAACTTTACCGAAACCAATTTAGCAGCATTCTATGCAGCAAACGCTTATTCTAAATATCCGGTTAATTTTAAATCGAACACTTACAGTGCATATGCATCTGATGTGATTAATTTAACCGACAGATTAATTGCCTTAGCCGCCATCAGGGTAGACCGTTTTGATAACAAAGGCAATTCAGACCGTGCGGGTTCTGCGCCAACAGGTGCTTATAAACAGACTGTTTTCTCCCCAAAATTCGGTTTGGTATTTCAACCGATCAAAGATCAGCTGTCGTTATTTGCCAACTATCAAAACGGATTTAACAACATTAATGGTATAGATTATAAAAAAGAGCCTTTTAAACCAGAGCAGGCCAACCAGATAGAAGGTGGTGTTAAAAGCAACCTTTTTGATGGCAAATTAACCGGATCGGTATCTTACTACTACATCAAAGTGAAAGATATTGTTAGGGGTTATAACGGCGATCCGTTAAATCCAAATGCACAGATCCAGGATGGTAACAAAATCAGTAAAGGTATCGAAGCAGAAATTGTAGCCAACCCTGTTAATGGATTAAACATTATCGCAGGTTTTGCCTATAACGATAACCGTTTGCAGAATGCTTCGCCAGATGTTGAAGGAAGACGTGATGCTTATTCGGCTTCGCCATACTCGGCAAACTTATGGATCAGCTACAAATTTGCTGCAGGTTCATTAAGAGGTTTTGGTTTAGGTGCCGGTGGTAACTATGCAAGTGATAATAAAATTGTTAATAGCGTAAGTCAAGGGGTATTCATTTTACCTGCTTACGAAGTGTTCAATGCATCGGTATTCTATGATCATCCAAAATTCAGGATCGGAGCGAAGGTAGACAACTTTACCAACCAAAAATACTGGACAGGCTACAGCACGATGAATCCCCAGGATTTAAGAACCTTTACCGGAAGTGTAACTTATAAATTTTAATAAAACCGATCGGGAACAGCTGGATCAGATCAGTTGTTCCCGGTTTTAAAAACCGAAAACATGAAAACTAAAATCTCTTTATTAGTACTACTCCTGGCCTTTAGCATTTCTAGCGCATTTGCCCATGCTTTATGGATAGAAACATCGGCAACAGGAAAAAAAGGACAGCCACAGGAAGTGAAAGTTTTTTTTGGAGAATACGAACATAACGAACCCGATACCGCAGCAAAATGGTTCAGTAACCTAAAAGATTTTAAACTGGTTTTAACTGCTCCAAACGGCACTACTAAAATTTTAACGGCTTCGCCGGAGGTACTTTTTTATAAAGCCAGTTTCACACCGGATCAGGATGGAACCTATAAACTTTCTATTGTACATGAAGTAGCTGCTGTTTACGAAAAAGCTAAAATCGAATATTATGCTTTTGCAGATGTTGCTGTGGGCACCTTAAAAATAAATACGGTTTTCCCGGCTGATGCTGCTTTAACCATCAGACCGGATAAACATGCCCTAAAAGTTGGCGAAACTGCTGTTCACGAAGTGATTTACAACAAAGCACCTTTTGCAAACCAAAAATTAACCGTTGTTGGTCCTGATAAAAAAGGCCAGCCTACCGGAACAGATGCACAGGGAAAATTCACCTTTAAACCGGCAACAGCAGGAAATTACTTTCTTGAGGCTTTTACAGAGGATAAAACCCCTGGAAAATTGAACGGAAAGGACTACGAAAAAATCTGGCATTTGGTAACTTACACTACCGAGGCTAAATAACCGGATTGTTTCAAAAAAAATTTAACCAATTAACGGCTGGAATCGTTAATTGGTTCTTTTATTAAATAAAGCTTTAATGGCGCTAACAAAACCTATTCAAAAAAAAACAAAGAAATCGCGGATACGAAGAATCAGCGATTGGCTGCACCTTTGGCTCGGTATAATATCGGGTTTGGTTGTGTTCCATTTGGGTGTAACGGGTTGCATTTTCGCCTTCCAGAAAGAAATTACCGAGTTTATCCACAGAAAAGAGTTTTTTGTGGAGGTGCCGGCAAATAAACAGACCATCCCTTTAAGTATACTACGAGCAACTGCCGAAAAAGCTCTGGGCGGAAAGAAAAAAGTTACTTTCATGTCGAGCTATAGCCAGCCCGATAGGGCCTGGGAATTTGGCACCTACAAGCCTGGTAATACCAATGCTTTCTGGTATTTCGATTCGATAGATTATTATGATCTGGTTCTGATCAACCCATACACCGGCAAGGTTACCCTGGTTGCCGATTATAAATACGAATTCTTCGGCATCGTTAAAATGCTGCACTGGAGTTTCCTGATCAACCATCCCATCGGGCAACAGATTATCGGCTGGAGCACCATTATATTCGTTTTCCTTTTAATATCGGGTATGGTGATGTGGTGGCCCAAAAACCTTAAAAAATCAAACTTCGATAAGAGTTTCAAAATCAAATGGAAGGCCAAGTTTAAGCGCATCAATTACGATATGCACAATGTATTGGGCTTTTATGTGATGACCATCTGCCTGATGCTGGCTTTAACCGGATTGGTTTGGGCGTTTCAATGGTTTCAGGCAACGGTTTATGTAGTGGCCTCGGGCAGTACTACTCCACCAAAAGAAGTAACTGCCAAATCAGATTCGACCAAAACCATAAACGTCATCCCTTTTGATGTGGCTTTCGAAACGGCAAAAAAAACCTTTAAAAATGCAGAACGTATTGGCATGTCGCCGGCCGAAGGCGGTTCTGCAACCATTTATGCCACGGGATATAAAGGTGCTGAAACCTATTGGAATTTCGACGTATTGTTGTTCGATCAGTATACCGGAAAGTTATTGGCACGCAAAAACCAAAGAGATAAAAACGCTGGCGAAGCGCTTATCGGTATGAATTACGACATCCATGTAGGCGCCATTTTGGGTCTGCCAGGAAAAATTATGGCATTTTTTGCAAGCCTTATTGCAGCGAGTTTGCCTATAACCGGATTTATCATCTGGTGGGGCAAAAAGAAAAAGAAGAAAAATCACGCAGTTGCGGAAAACTAAGTACATCCTAATTAATTATAAAAATGAAGTTTTTAAACCTAATTTTAGTGTTAACCGGTTTGATTACCCTTAATGCTACAGCACAAACAAAAGTAGAGTCTCCTGAAGAAAAACTGGAAAAAGATAGAAAGGCCATTAAATCACTGGCTGGCTTTTACGAAGTAAATTTCAACTATGGCGAAGTAACCGCTCCGGATCCGAATTACAAATTCAGCAAACCATACGAAAGCCATGGAAACGAATGGGCCGAAATTATTGTTGATGAACCTAAAAGGATCGTTATCCAGCACATGCTGGCCATTAACGATACCACAGTAATTAAACACTGGCGCCAGGACTGGACATATGAAGATACCGATATTATGCTTTACACCGAAGGTAATGCATGGAAAAAAGGCAACTTAACCCCTGCCGATGTAAAAGGAAAATGGACGCAAAAGGTTTATCAGGTAGATGATAGTCCACGTTACCAGGGTTACGGAACATGGAGCCACGTTGGTAGCCATGATGCCTGGCAGAGCGAAACCGATTCTCCATTGCCAAGAAGAGAATCGACGGTACGTAAAGATTATAATGTATTAAACCGTGGCAGCCGGATTACCATTACCAAAGATGGTTGGATGTTTGAACAGGACAATAAAAAAATTGTACGCTCAGCCAACGGAGATAAATTATTGGCTGTTGAAAAAGGTTATGAGGAATTTACCAAAATAGATCCCAAAACGTTTGTCAATGCACAAAAATGGTGGGCTAGCCAAAAATCTTATTGGGCAGAAGTACGTGATGTTTGGGCCGACATTATCGGATCGCAAAATACCTTTAAAGTGCAGACTATGACGAATGGTAAATTGCTTTACGAAACACTTTTCAGCTTAGGTGATCAGTCTATCAAAGAAAAATGGACTGCAGCACAAAACAAAGAAAAGATTAAAACCGCTTTACAACCTTATTTGGTAAAGTAAAAAAGCTAACTGATATTAGAAACCCGAGTAAGATTAATATTTATGCGTTCTGACTGGTTTTAGTTTCCTTATTCTAGCCTGATCATCATGCTGCCCGAAACTTCGGATCAGCAACATTCATGTTAGATAGACCCTGAAATAAATTCAGGGTGACGAAATGAGTTAAAAGGTTGATGAATAATGGCTATGCTGTTAAACATCAACCTTTTTTTTGTGCTTAAACATGAAAATGTTTGCGTTCGTTTCCAAACGAGTGCATAAATAGTTATACGATTCTATCGTTTGTAAACGATAAATTATTCAACACTCGTTAGAAACGAGCGTTAGCAGATTGATGAATAATGAATATGCTGTTAAACATCAACCTTTTTTTTGTGCTTAAACATGAAAATGTTTGCGTTCGTTTCCAAACGAGTGCATAAATAGCTATACGATTCTATCGTTTGTAAACGATAAATTATTCAACGCTCGTTAGAAACGAGCGTTAGCAGATTGATGAGTAATGGCTATGCTCTCAATCATCAACCTTCTTTTTGTCTTTAAACATGAAAAAGTTTGCGCTCGTTTCCAAACGAGTGCATAAATAGCTATACGATTCTATCGTTTGAAAACAATAAACTATTCAATGCTCGTTAGAAACGAGCGTTAGCAGAATTTATAATCCACTACAAGGATTAAAAATCCTTAGTACAAGGGTCGGGATTACAAATCCCGACCAACAGTAACTTTATTTTACTAAATTCCGGCATGAAAAAATTTTGCTCCATTATCTTTCTGTTTTTGGCTATCAACACTTTTGCACAGGATTCTACCTATACCCGTAATGTAGTAAATACCCTTACATCAAAAGTTTTTTGGGGAAGAGGCTATACCAAAGATGGTATGAGAAAAGCTGCCGATTACATTGCTGATGCATATCAAAAAATGGGTTTGTTACCCATGGGAACAAATTACAAACAGAATTTTAGTTTTCCGGTAAATACTTTTCCCTCGAAAATGATGGTTGCCATAAACGGGCAAAAACTCATTCCCGGTAAAGATTTTATCATCAACAATGAAAGTCCGGGCATCAAGCTAAAAGCAAATTTAAACCAAATAGATAGCCTAAATTATCAGGCCGGCCCTACATTAACCGTTTTATTAAAAGATAAACTTACCTGGTCTGTGGCTACCGAAGTTGGAGAAAAAACGATCATCCAGGTTAACAAGAAATATTTTACCACCATACCCAAGGAAATCAGTGTTGACATCGAGAATAAATTCATCCCCGATTTCCAGGCGGCCAATGTTTGTGCCCTTGTTAAAGGGACTAAATTTCCCGATTCGATTTTAATCATTACCGCACATTACGACCATTTGGGTGGAATGGGTGCTGATACTTATTTTCCGGGAGCTAACGATAATGCAGCAGGCGTAGCCACTTTATTAAGTTTGGCGAGGTATTATGCAGCAAATCCCCAGCCCTACTCTATCGGGTTTATCTGTTTTGCCGGCGAAGAAGCTGGCTTATTAGGGTCAGGGTATTTTGTAGAAAATCCGCTGGTACCTTTGGGTAAAATTAAATTTCTGCTTAACCTCGATCTGGTTGGTACAGGCGACGCCGGAATGACAGTTGTTAATGCATCCGTTTATCCAAAAGCATTTGCGCAGCTCAACGCTGTAAATGATGAATACCACTACATTTCAAAAATTAATCCGAGGGGAAAAGCTGCTAACAGCGATCATTATTTTTTTACCGAAAAAGGGGTTCCGGCATTTTTTATCTACACCCAGGGTGGTCCTTCGGCTTATCATGATGTATTCGATAAACCAGAAACTTTACCCTTAAACAAATACAACAATCTCTTTAAACTGATTGTCGGCTTTAACAAAAAGCAGATGGAATAAGCTCTTTCCCAGGACAAAAACCTTGATCTGCTATCCCAATATTAATTTTTAAAGGATTAAGCTTTAAATACCAATTTTATCCTGTTGGGATAATATAACCAGCCTTTGGGATAATTAAATATAAGGGCTAAAAGTGTATGCTCATTTTTGAATCAACAAAAACAAAATAAGATTCAATATGAAAACTATACTAAAACTCAGTCTTACATTTTTATTTTCAATCGCGACTTTACTTAAATCGAATGCCCAAAACCAGATCGAAATTGTGATCGTAGGCTCCAGTCACGATAACGCTAAATCAACCCAGAATTTTCAGGCTATCATTGATAAGTTGAAAAATTTTAAACCCGACATGGTTTTTGGCGAATATCTCCCTGAAGGAGATTATGCCACACTCGATGCAGATAACTGGGCAATAAAGGTTTTTAAAAAGGGACACGATTACATAGAAAGACTAAACCCTGAAACACCAAAAAATATCCCTTCACAGATAAAAAAAGACCAGAAAGCACTTTCCTCTTTTGCGTACTACCATAAAACCCGCATGGACTTAGCAGCCAATTACGCTAAAAACTGGGACAGGGTGAATGCCGAATACCAGATTTTTGTGCTCGAAAACTACATGAAGGATAAATTCGGCAAAGAAGAACTGGCACAGTATACAAAAATGTTCGGTGGTACCGATTCGCTAAAAAAAGCTGGCTTATACAGAGCAGGCAGCGAATACAATAAAATTTATTTCCCGCTTATCTATCAATTGGGCCAGGATCAGATCTATAAAATGGACTGCCAGACTTATGATAAACCATGGAGCGCAGCATGGGCCAAAACAGATTCTTTATACAAAATCATGATCAACAAAGCGAAGGCAGATAGCACTTCGGCAGAAGCCGCAACTGCAAAAGCGATTGAAACCTATTGGGGATATAATAAAGAAGAGGAAAAGGTTTTCAATGCCGATCAATACGCTGGTATGAATACCGTAAAATATGGCGTACTGGATGAAGCCTGGAATTTTTATGGTGGCAGCCATTTTTATGGTTATGCGGGTTTCCCTACCGAATCGGTGAAAGCCATGATTGCCCAATGGATGTTAAGGAATGAGGGCATGTGCAAAAACATCATCGGGCAGGCCAAAGCAAAAAATGCCAAAAGGGTAATAGTAGGTGTTGGCGCTTCGCACCGCAAGTGGATGGAAGAAATTTTAGCCAAAAATCCTAATGTTAAAATTATCAACTATAACGATCTGCACTAAATTAATTACGCTTCAATCGGCCTCACTGCATGATGTAGTGGGGCTTTTTTATTTTTTCGCCTGTAATATTTTCGTTTGTATTTGTAAAAGCAATTTAATGGAATTACTTTTAACTAATATTTTAGTTTTACAGTATGCAACATTCAAAAGAATTTTGCGTCAGGCTTTTAAACAAACTTAATCCATCACATTTTTAACGCTATTGGTCACATTTTTTGATATAGTGAAAAAATAGCCGATAATTTTAGGTTCCTTATTTAAAAAATACATGAAGAAACCCCTACTCTCACTTGCTTTTACTTTAATTCTTTTTAACCTGTTTGCGCAAAAAAATGGAAGCATTACCGGAATCCTCGCAGATAGTGCAAATCATAAAACCACCCTAAATTACTCAACCGTTTCGGTTTACAAAGTGGGCGATAGTGCGTTAACTACCTATAAATTATCGGATGATAAAGGCATGTTCAAAATCAATAGCCTCGCTACAGGAATAAAATACCGTTTAGTGGTAACGGCATGGCAATATGGAACTTTTAGAAAAGAGGTAGAATTAACCGCTGCCAATCCGGTTTTAAACCTGGGCACGCTTTACCTTTCTACCAAAGCGAACGATTTAAACGAGGTGGTTATTTCTGCCGAACGGCCACCGGTAATTGTACGTAAAGATACCATAGAGTTTAATGCAGAATCGTTTAAAACGCTTCCATCAGCAGTGGTAGAAGATCTTTTAAAAAAATTACCTGGTGTTTCTATTGCTGCAGATGGCTCGATACAGGTTAACGGAAAAGCGGTGAGCAAAATTTTAGTGGATGGAAAAGAGTTTTTTGGCGGCGACCAGCAGATTGCAACGAAAAACCTGCCAGCAAATATTATCGATAAAGTACAGGTAGTGGATGATAAACAGGCAAAAAGACGCGATCCTGACCTTACTGCGGCAGAAATTCCACAGATTATCAATTTAAAACTGAAAAAGGCCATTAAAAAAGGTGCTTTTGGTAAATTATATGCCGGTGGCGGACAGAAAGAACTTTATCAGGCCGGCGGATTGATGAACTTTTTCAGGGATACCACACAGGTAAGTGTACTGGCTTATGGCAATAACATCAACCAGCCCGGTTTTAATCCGAGTGATGTACAGCGGATCGGCGGTTTTAGCAGAAGCGGCGTAAATTCAATGATGATGACTTCTGGTGGTTACTTTGAGTTTAACGGGATTAATTTCGGAGGCGCTTACAATGGTGTACAAACCTCGTCGGGCGGTGGATTTAATTTTAACACGATCAACAAAAAAGGAATCAAATTCAACACACAGTATTTCTTTGGCCGATCGCACAATCTGCTGGAGAAACTGACCAATACCAACCAAACTTTGGGTACTGATAGATTAATTACAAACGCCAATGAAAATACAAGTGCATTGATATTAAAACATAATATCGGTGGAAAACTGGATTGGCAGATCGACTCTTTAACACAACTAACCATCGAGCCGGCAGTTGTATTAAACTCCAACAACTCGGTAAGCAAGGTTGCTTCGAGCAACAATAACGCAGGTAACCAATTGATCAACACGCTCGAGAATTTAAATGATAGAAATACTTCCAGTAATAAATATCAATTAAGGGCCGATTTTCACCAGGATTTTAAAAAAACGGGAAGATCTTTCAATCTGGGTACCGATATTTCCACAACTCCAAATCCAAATGTAAACTACAACAGGAGCAACAGTGTTTTTTACCTCAGCCCTTCCACTTCAGAAATCGATCAGTTAAGGGATAATACCATCGATAATTTCAGGGCCTATATTTATGCCAATTACATGGAACCCATCGGCAAAAAGCTGAATTTTAAAGTAGATGTAAATGGAAATATCATTAACAATGAGAATGCACTAAATACTTTTTACCGAAATCCGGCCAACCAGCTGTATGATATTGTTGTACCCAATTTATCGCAAACCGTTAAACAGGCAGGCTTTAAAACCAATACCAATGTCAGCCTGAGGTATAAAATAACCAAGGATCTTTATATCCAGCCCGGTTTGGTGCATAATTATATTTCGCTTAACAACCGTTTTACCAATGCTGCCGATATCAACCAACGATATAATTTTATCTGGCCAACATTTCAGTTTAAGTACAAAATTTTCTCCTTTAATTATTCGGCAAGATTTGCAGAGCCTAATGTAAGCTACCTTCAACCGGTGGCCGATAATACCAATGCCTTTTATATCAGAAACGGCAATCCTAACCTTCTGCCGGCACGAACGCAGAGTTTTAGTATGAACATGTATAAATATGATCCAAAAGGCCAGATCAATTACAATTTATACGGTTACGGTAATTTCACCAAAAATGGGATCATTAATACCATTACCATCAATAATGGTGTGCAAACCGTTAATCCGATCAATATGAGCGGTATCTATAATTTTCAGGGAGGGGCCAATATTTCAAAAGATTTCAGGAAGGATAAAACCAGCTTAAAAGTTGGTTTGGGTTTTTGGGGAAATTTCGATCATACGCCTGTTATCGTCAACAATATTAGAAGTAATGCCGATGTTTTTTATATAGGCCCCAATGGTAATATAAGATTAAACCTGAACGATAAAATTGAGATTAACCAATCATATTCCATTAACCTAAACCGGAGCAAATACGACGATAGTTTTTATACCAACATTAGCTACAACACCCATCAAAGTACTTCGGAGCTGATTATCCGCTACCCCAAAAAACTGGTTTTCGAAACGAATTATGCTTTAACCATCAATACGCAGACCATTGCCGGGTATAACAACAATATTAAATTCTGGAATGCAGCAGTTACCTATTTATTTATGAAAAACGATAGGGCGCAGTTGAAATTCTCGGTGAATGATATTTTACAGAGCAATGTGCGTAGGAATATACAGATTACGGGTAACAGCATAATCGATACACAGAGCAATAATCTGGGCAGGTATGGCATGCTTACACTCACCTACAACATCCAAAACTTTGGACAGAAAGTAGGCGGAAGACAAACGTTTTTTAATTTTTAGGTTGCCCATGTTTGTGTCCTCACAGATCGCAGCACAAACTTTTTATAATGGTTTGTGGGGACACAAACCATGGAGACACAGACCATGGCACCATGGCATTTATTTAAAAATATCTGCCAGTAACTCATACGATCGTATCCGGTCTTCAAAATGCTCGGTAATGGTAACAGCCATCAGTTCATCCACATCGTAATCGGCAGCCAGTTTGGTAAGCCGTGTTTTAATTACAGTTGGTGTACCGTAAATCATCCGTTGTTTATTGGCTTTAATCTGCTCCAGTTCCGAAGCGGTATAATTAACATCCTTAATATCTTCCCAACCAACGGCTGGCAATCCCTTACCTTTTGCCAGCTGTAAAAAACGATAACTCATTAAAGCTTCCTGCTGTTTTACCTTTTCTTCGTCTTCTGAACAGAAAATATGAAGAGCTACATTTTCTACAGGTGCTGCCAGATCCAAAGAAGGTTTAAAATGTTCCCTGTAATATTGAACAGCCTGCGGACCGCCAACCGGATTAATAAAATGGGCAAAAGAAAATCCCATCCCGAAATGGGCAGAAAACAAGGCGCTTTGTCCGCTGCTACTTAACAACCATCGTTGCGGCACGGTCTCCGAAATCGGGATCGCTTTTATTTTTGCCTGAATACCTCCATCAGAAGTATCGTGCAGATAATGCTGCAGTTCTCGCAACTGTTCTACGAAGTCCTGCTCGCTCCAGGTATTTGAGGGATTTAACATAGAAGCCGTAATGCGGTCTGTGCCCGGTGCTCTACCCATTCCCAGATCAATGCGGTTAGGATGCATTACCTCCAGCAAACGGAAACTTTCGGCAACCTTTAACGAGCTATGGTTGGGTAGCATAATCCCACCGGATCCTATTCTTAAAGTTTTGGTATGGTTTGCCAAATGGGCTATTAGAACTTCAGGGGTTGATCCCGCTAAACTGGTGGTATTATGATGTTCGGAAACCCAGAAACGGTGGTAACCCAATTTTTCGGCTTCCTGTGCAAGTATAGTTGTTTCCTCTATCGCCCTGCGTGCAGTAACACCTTTGCGTACCGGCGATTGATCTAAAACGCTGAGTTTAATTTTTGTATTGCCCATAATTCGTATATAACAAATGTATGTGCCTGTTGATTTAAATTAGCTTACTGAAAAGCTTTATGACTTTAAAATTACCCCCCTAGCCGACCTTGAGGGTGGTAAAATTTAACAACAAAACTCAGTTTATACAAATGAATGCCACTTAGGGTGTAGGCGTCAATTTTACCAAATATTGATCTTCTCCGTCATCAAAAATCAGTTCGGTATCCCAGCCGGTTTCTTTGGCAGTACGCTTAATGGTTTCTTCGTCGATATAAATCCAATTGAACCAATTTCCCTTTTCACCTTTATATTCGTACTGGTAAGATACCTCTCCATAATATTGGTTCGTAGGTTTTGGCATGTCTTCGTATAAATAAGCAATATCCGAAGAATCGAAAATCACCTGCCCGTTAGGATTGATAAGCTCTTTTAACCTGATCAGAAAATCTTTAAAACCAGGCAAAGTTCCGGTAAGGCCGATACCGTTCATGAGCATAATAATGGTATCAAATTTCTCCTGATAGGTAAAAATATCCTGTACAAATGCTTTTTTAACACCACGGTCTTTCATGATATTTACCGCAGCTTCCGAAATATCGATAGCGGTAACATCAATGTTAAAAGCCTGTAAAAGCAGGGCATGGCTGCCCACACCGGCGCCAATATCCAATACTTTTCCACTGCACATGTGTAAAGCCTGCAATTCTAACACCGGCATATCTTCATCATCACGGAAGAAAAACTCCAAAGGCATTTCTTCAGGTTCTCCATACGAATTATGCAGCCAAAGTGTATCTGCTTCGCCGGTTCTGTAAATATCCGTTAGCGCTTTACCAAAAACATCCATGGTGCAAAGATAGGGAAAATGGATGATGGACGAGGTAAAATGGATGAGGTTGATATTGTCCTCGTTTGTAACGAGGATATATGGGAATAGCGATTGCATCGCTGATAAGAAATTTGTTTTTAAAAAAGTTATGCGCCACATTACAAATGTGGATCTCGCTAATCCTCGTTGCAAACGAGGACTATGGTCTAACATTTTAGATTAGTCCGGATTACAAATCCGGACCAACTTAATCATTACTCTATCTCAAACACCTGATGATACTCAGGTATGGCTACATGTTTAAAACCGGCATCTTTTAACCTGCTGGCAAAATGTTGCTGTACTTCATATTCGCCATGTACCAAAAACAGCTGCTTTACCTTTGCAGGATCCTGACAGGATAAAAAGTGGAGTAAATCTTCGTAATCACCATGGGCACTCATCGATTTAATTGATTGTACCTCGGCTTTCACTTCGTACTCATCGCGGAAAATTTCGACTACCTTTTGTCCGGCGATTAACCTGCCGCCAAGCGAATTTGGCTCGCAATAACCCACCATTAAAATGGTATTTTTCTGATTGCCGATATTATTTCGGATGTGGTGCTTTACGCGACCGGCCTCTGCCATACCCGATGCCGAAATAATTACACATGGGCGTGGATCTGCATTTAAAGCTTTCGATTCCTCTACGCTTTCGATAAAACGAAGTCCTTTAAAAGCAAATACGTCATGATCGATTTTTAAAGTTTCCTTTACACCGTTATTGTATACTTCTGGGTGGTTTTTAAGGATTTCTGTCGCTTTTGATGATAGCGGGCTATCTACATAATAAGGAACATCAGGCAATTTACCTTTTAATTCTAAACCGTTTAAAGCATAAAGCAGCTCCTGTGTACGGCCAACAGCGAAAGCAGGAATAATTACTTTACCCTTTTTTATTTTACAGGTATTGTTGATGATCTCCAAAAGCATATTTTCGATCGGATCGAGGTCTTTATGCAGCGAATCGCCATAGGTAGATTCCATTAAAATGTAATCGGCCTGGTCAAACTGCTGCGGACTTTTTAAAAGCAGATCTCCATAACGGCCAACATCACCCGAAAAGGTAATCCGGGTCTGTTTTCCATCTTCAGTTATGCCAAGGTGAACCGCAGCGCTCCCTAAAATATGACCTGCATCGGTAAATTTCAAGCGTATTCCAGGTTCAATCTCGAAATCTTCCTCATACTCCACAATTTTCATCTGGCTAACCGTTTTGGTAACATCTTCCTCTGTATAAAGTGCCTCTTCCATTTCTTCACCATGGCGGAGGTGTCGGTTGGCATATTCGGCATCCTGCATCTGGATTTTTGCCGAATCCATCATCAATATACGTGCAAGATCCATAGTTGCCGAAGTACAGAAAATCTTTCCTTCAAAACCTTCTGCAACCAGTTTGGGCAATAAACCGCAATGATCAATATGTGCGTGGGATAAAACGAGGTAGGTGATTTTTTTGGCATCGAAACCAAAATAATCGTTTAATTTATCGGTAACACGGCCCATTCCCTGGAACAAACCGCAATCTAATAATATCTGTTTACCGTTTTTTAAGGTAATAAGGTGCTTACTCCCCGTAACCGTACGGGCGGCACCATGAAAAGCAATGTTCATTGAGATGGTGGTTAGAAAATATATAGAATAAAAATGCCGGATATTTCCGGCACTTCCAATTCTTTAAGCATTTATTTCTGCTACTTTATCTTTAACCTTATCTGCAACATCCGAAGCTTTATCTTTTAAGCTTGCCAATTTATCTTTCGAGGCATCTAACAGATCAGCAAAAAAGTCTGATACCTTGCTTTTAAGGTCGCTGGTCGAATCTGATGATAATGCCAATGCGATGGTTGCTCCTAATGCTGCTCCGGCCAATACGCCTACTATAATTTTTGTCTCTTTTTTCATGATCTTAGTGATTTACTTTATTAAACATATTTAATCCATAGGTGTTTTACTTTTTTCATCTTACAAAAACCAATCCACAATGAAACATATCTTTTTTATAGACCTGGATAACACCATTTATTTTACCAAACCGAATGAAGAACAATTAATGGGAGAACTTTACCGCTTTTTAGAAAGTGTGGATTTGGGGATCAGTGATAAAGATTTTCAGCTTGCCAAACAGGAAATGTTGAGAACGCCTTTTTTAAAAGTAGCCAAAAAATATGGTTTTAGAAAAGAAGCAATGCCCGAAGTGATCACCTATCTCCATAATAGAGAAGTTACCAAAGCCTTAAAGCCGAGTGATGATTACCATTATATTAAAAGCCTTAAAGGACGGAAATTTATCGTAACTGCAGGTTTCGAAAAGCAACAGCTTTCGAAAGTGAAAATGCTGGGTATTGCCGATGATTTTGAAGAAGTACATGTTGTTGATGTTTCGGTTAGCAATAAGAAGGACGTTTTTAAAAAGTTGATCGATCAGCATAATCTTAATGTTGACGACATTTTAATTATTGGCGACGATGCAGAATCGGAAATTAAGTTTGGACTGGAATTGGGGATCAGTACTTTTTTACTTGATTCCGGAAATTTACATCCAAAAGCAGAAAGTACTTTTAGAGGGAATGATTTGAGCAGACTGCATGAAGCGGCCGGGCAATAAATTGAATAATAATATCTTCTATGAACATTTAGGCTTCTCTGTCGTCACCCTGAATTCATTTCAGGGTCTATCTGCAAAAAGATGCTGATCCCGAACATTCGGGACAGCATGACGGTCTTGCGTGAGATTTAAACAAAAAAAGTCCCGATTTTCATCGGGACTTCTCCAATTATCCTCTACCACCTCTCGATGGTCTTCCGCTCTCGCCACCACCTCTTTGTTGCGGTGGAGCTTCTGATCTTCTCTGTTCCTGTCTTTGTTGTTGAGCCTGGGCATCACGCTGAGCCCTTTCCTGCTGTTGTTGTTGCTGTTGCTGCGCTCTTTGTTGTTGAGCCTGTGCATCGCGTTGGGCTCTTTCCTGCTGTTGTTGCTGTACCTGTTGCGCACGTTGCTGTTGCATTTGCTCATTACGCTGTTGTTGGGCCTGTGCATCACGTTGAGCTCTTTCCTGTTGCTGCTGTTGCGCTTGTTGAGCGCGTTGCTGTTGCATCTGCTCATTACGTTGTTGTTGAGCTTGTGCATCACGTTGAGCTCTTTCCTGTTGCTGCTGTTGTGCTTGTTGAGCACGTTGCTGTTGCATCTGCTCATTATGCTGTTGCTGAACCTGTGCATCACGTTGAGTCCTTTCCTGTTGTTGCTGTTGTGATTGTTGCGCACGTTGCTGTTGCATTTGCTC
>NZ_DJDT01000241.1 GCF_002432345.1 Pedobacter sp. UBA5917 | reverse complement strand
CAGGGAGAGATCTATCTCGAGATAGATTTCTCCACTACGTTACACTCCGGTCGAAATGACGATCGCTTATAATTAAATCTCCTTACCCAACCACCAACATCTTCTTATACTCCTTCGGTGTAACACCCTTAGCCAGTTTAAAAAACTTATTAAAATTAGAAAGGTTATTAAAACCGCAAGAATAAGCCAACTCACTGATCTGCTGGTCACTCTGTGCCATTAATTTACAGGCATGGCCGATCCTTACTTCATTTACAAAAGCCACAAACGTTTTTTGTGTCCGGTTTTTAAAATAACGGCAGAAAGCCTGTTTATTCATATTCGTCATTTCGGCTGCAGCACTCAGTAAAATCTCCTGATTAAAATTATCGAACACATATTTTAAAATCTTATCCATCCTGTCGTTATCCTTTAACTGGTAATTATTGGTATAACCCGGACTGGTTAAGAGTTCATAGTCTTTTGTAGAACACAGCAGGTTTAAAATTTCGAGCACAGCAATCAAACGCCCGATTTCTTCTGTTTGCGCTGCCACTTTTAACATTAGCTCCTTTAATTCATTTTTCACCCCACTACCAAATTTCAATCCCCTTTTGGCCAGTTGAAAAAAGTTTTTGATCCGTTGGATGTTATCAGGTTCCTTAAAAAGGCCAAGAATTTTATCGGGATGTATAAAGATCGAAACCGAACGCGCATGTGGTTGTGCATCGGCATTGCTAAAATATTGATTGTTGTTATGCCATACGTGGGGCAGGTTAGAGCCTATAAAAATGAGCTCATCGGAACCAAAATTTTCTATGCTATCGCCAACCATGCGCCTCCCCTCGCTTTCTAAAGTATAAGTGAGCTGGCATTCTTCGTGAAAGTGGAATTCGGTAGAAAAATAAGGTGCATCAACAACCTTTAGACCGTAGATGTCATTTGCTTTTCCATCCAATATTTTAGCATAAACGGGTTTCATAACTTAAGATTCAAGCATATCCAACTTCAAAAACACTCAATATTATCTAAATTAATATTAAATATTCATAAATAAGCTAATATAACATTAGTATTAGCAAATTCTACTTCAGTGATTGCAGATTTTCATCTATAAATTAGCTTAATCTTAACCAAATATTAAAAACAGAGACATGCTCGAAAATAAAGTTGTCGTACTTACCGGCGGCGGCAATGGTATAGGCTGGGAATGTGCAAAAGCTTATGTAAAAGCAGGTGCTACCTTATGCATTATCGATAAAAATCCATTATCAGACGAAAAACTGGCCGAACTGATCAATACTGAAAATTTAGTGTTAACCTGCAACTTAACCGATGAGGCAGCTGTTGCAGCAGCTTTTAACAGCATCATTAAAAAATATGAACGGATAGATGCTATCCACAACAATGCGGCTATTGCACACCCATCAAAAACATTGGATGAAACCAGTAACGCAGAATGGGACTTACTGATGGATGTAAATTTAAAAAGCATCTTATACACTACGCGGTACGGGATAGCACATTTGAAAAAATCGCAGGGCTGTATTTTAAATACCAGCTCAATGGTGGGCAGTATCGGTCAGGATAATCATGCCGTTTATGTGGCTACCAAAGGGGCAATAAATGCCCTTACCAAAGCCATGGCCTTAGATTATGCCCCGTTTAAAATCAGGGTTAACGCGGTATCGCCTGCTGCGGTAAATACACCAACCTTACAGGCCTGGAGCGAAGAACAGTCTAACCAGAACGAAATAGAAACCTACCTCAATAAACTTCAGCCTTTGGGCGATATGCCGGCTGGCGATGTAATTGCCGATGCCTGTGTATTTCTTTTAAGCCATGCAGCCCGTTTTATTACCGGAACAATTTTACCCGTAAGCGGTGGTGCAGAGCTTGGTTACAGAACATTAATATAATACCACATGATCGATAAAATACAGATACAGGATAAAAGATTTGAATTGGCAACCGGCGCCGGAAGTGATGCCATCCATAAAGATCCCCAATACTCTTATGCCGTAACACAATTAACCGAAAGCGGTAAAACCGGAGCAGGTTTAGCTTTTACCCTTGGTGCGGGCAACGATCTGGTTTGCAACGCCGCTAAATTTTATGCCGATACTTTAAAAGGAATCGAAATTGAGGAATTGATGGGCAATTTCGGACAAACCTTTAAAACACTATCAAACGAGCAGCAGTTTAGGTGGCTCGGGCCGCATAAGGGTGTGGTACACTTAGGCCTGGCCTCGGTAACCAATGCCTGTTTCGATCTTTGGGCAAAAAAACGGGATGTCCCCCTCTGGAAATTACTGATCGATCTAAGTCCCGAAGAAATTGTAAACACCCTCGATTTATCTTACCTGGAAGACGTACTCACCAGAGAGGAAGCCATCGAAATGCTGCAAAGTCAGGTAGATTCAAAAAAATCCAGAACCGGCATTCTTCAAATAGGTTATCCGGGTTACGATACCTCAGTAGGCTGGTTTAATTACGATGACGAAAAAGTACGCGAAAACTGTAAAAAAGCGATCGATAACGGTTTTACCGCTATGAAATTAAAGGTAGGCTCAACCGATCCGAAACGTGATATCCGCAGGGCAAATATTGTGAGGGAAGTAGCAGGAGAAACTTCGAAAGTAATGCTCGATGCCAACCAGCAGTGGACATTGCCACAGGCCATATCCATCTGTAATGAATTAAAGCAAATGAACCCATATTGGGTTGAAGAACCCACCCATCCAGATGATGTATTGGCACACCAAACCCTCGCAAAAGCCATTACCCCGGTAAAACTGGCTTTGGGCGAACATGTACCCAACCGCATTATTTTTAAAAATTACCTGCAAACGGGCTGCACCAGTTTTGCACAGGTTGATGCCGTACGTGTTGGTGGTGTAAGTGAGTTTATCACCATCAGTTTAATGTGCAAAAAGTTTGGCGTTCCGGTAGTGCCACATGTGGGCGACATGGGCCAACTGCACCAACACCTTGTATTATTCAACCATATTGCCATGGGGCATGAGGCTCTGTTTTTAGAGCATATCCCCCATTTAAAACAGCATTTTATAAACCCGATCAAAATTGAAAACGGCGTTTATATTACGCCACAGGAAGCTGGCAGCAGCTGTGATTTAAAATAGATTAGAAACAGGATATGATCAGCACCATAGATATTGTAATTACCATCGCCTACATTTTATTTATTGTAACCATAGGCCTGTGGACGGGTACAAGAAAGAAAAAGGATGCAGAAACCACCAGTGGTGAGTATTTCTTGGCAGGTAAAAGCTTAAAATGGCCCATGATTGGTTTGGCGCTGTTCGCCACCAATATTTCGTGCCTGCACCTGGTAAGTTTGGCGCAGAGCGGATTCGACAGCGGACTGTTAAACGGCAATTTCGAATGGATGGCTGCCTTTACACTCATCCTTTTAGCCCTGTTGTTTATTCCCTTTTATATCCGCTCGGGCATTTCTACCCTACCCGATTTTCTGGAACGCCGCTATAACCGCGCCTGTAGAGATTGGCTGGCCTTTATTTCTATCTTATCGGCTATTATTATCCACATTGCTTTTTCATTTTTGGCGGGCGGTATTGTACTCGAAACTTTATTCGGGATTAATATGTACACCAGCATTATTGTAATTGCCGCTTTAACGGGGCTCTATACCATTATTGGTGGCTTAAAAGCGGTAGTAGTTACCGAAACCATACAAAGTTTAGTTTTAATTACCGGAGCGATTATTATTACCGTGTTTGCGTGGAATAAAATCGGCGGCTGGGACCATATGACAGCTGTACTGCAAAAAGAAAATACAATGGATAAAATCAGCATGCTACGGCCAATAGGCGACCAGAGCGGTATGAGCTGGGTTGCCGTATCTTTGGGTTATCCCATTCTTGGCATCTGGTACTGGTGTGCCGATCAAACCATTGTGCAGCGCGTTTTGGGCGCTAAAGATGAAAATCATGCCCGCGTTGGCGCGCTGTTCTGCGGTTTTATTAAAATTTTACCTGTATTTATTTTCGTTTTGCCCGGTCTGTTTGCCTATGCCCTATATAAATCAGGATCGATGGATTTAAGCTCTTTGCAGCACATTAGCACTAACGGCGAAAGCGTACTCAATACCAAGGGCATTTATACGTTGATGATTACCCAACTTTTGCCAAAAGGTTTAGTAGGCATTTTAGTGGCAGCGCTACTATCGGGATTAATGAGCCAGATTGCAGGTGCGCTAAATTCCATTGCCACTTTAAGCAGTTACGACCTCTACAAACGCTTTAAACCCGAAACTACGGATAAACAATTGGTGGTGGTTGGCCGATGGTCGGCGGGGATTGCATTGGTGGTTTCTATTGGTCTATTGCCTTTATTAAATAGTTACCAGAGTTTGTTCGAAGGGATAAACGATGTAATTGCACACATTGCCCCTCCCATAACCTGTGTATTTTTATTAGGTGTTTTCTGGAAAAAAGCATCCGCCAAAGGTGCACAGTATACCTTATTGATCGGTTCTATATTAGGTGTGGCGGTATTTATGGTGAACAAAGTATATGGTACCGAAACCTTTATCGGTAAAATTCCTTTTATGATGATGGCGTTTTATCTCTTCTGTTTGTGCGTACTTACACAGATTGTGTTTTCATATATTTATCCTGTAAAACATACTGCCCAAAGCGAAGTATTATATTGGAAATCCGTTTGGGAACCTTTACAAAGCAAGGGCTGGAGCGGTATCGGCAATTACAAAACATTGTCGGCTGTACTGCTTTTATTAATGGCTGTACTGTATTGGAAATTCCGTTAATAAAAAGACGATAACCAGATATTAAATCTTATGAAAAAAACCGTTATTGCGTTCTTCCTTACGCTGGCATTCAATTATTGCTGGGCACAAACATTATTACCGGCCACACAGCCTAATCTTGCTCAAAAAGCAATGATCAAACGTGGTTATGGTATGTTTATCCATTTTGGCATCAATACTTTTAACGAAACAGAATGGTCTGACGGTACCTTGCCTCTTAGTAGTTATAATCCCAGTAACCTCAATCCCGATCAATGGGTAAAAACCGCCAGAGATGCAGGTTTTAGGTATGTATTGCTCATTACCAAACACCATGATGGTTTTTGCCTGTGGGATAGCAAATATACCGATTACGATGTGGCTTCATCTCCGGTAAAAACAGATGTGGTGAAAGCGGTGGCCGATGCCTGTAAAAAATACGGGATCCAGTTTGCCATTTATTATTCACTTTGGGACAGGCACGAGCCATCGTATAAGGATAAGGATCCGCAGAAATATACCAATTACATGCTGAACCAACTCACCGAGCTATTTACCAATTATGGCAACATCTGCGAGCTTTGGTTAGATGGTGGTTGGGACAGGAAACCACAAGACTGGGGCATCGATCAGGTTTATAAACTCGTTAAAAAATTTAATCCTGCCTGTGCTGTTAGCGTAAACCACACCATAGAAAGCACCGTAGGCAAGAGAAATTTTACACTACCGAGCAACATGACAGAAGACAACAAATACTTTTTCCAATATTTCCCATCTGATTTTAGGTTATGGGACCCCATGCTGATTACCAAATTCGACAAAAAACAGTATCTGCACGAAGGTCAATCTTATTATCTTCCCTTCGAACACACCATCTGTTTAAGTAAACGTTTAAATTGGTTTCAAAAGGCAGCGCAATTACCCGTAAGGGATATTGACGAACTCGAAGAATTATTTTACTGGTGCACCGATAACGACAATAGTTTGGTGATCAACGTTCCGCCTGATCAAACAGGCCGCATCAGAGAATATGAGGCCAATGCGGTAATCGGTTTGGGCAAAAAACTCGGATTATCGCTAAAGAAACCATTACCCGCCAATGGGAAGTTTATTTCTTTTAACAGACTTGTTACTGCTTCGGGGGTAGGTATAGAAAAAGGAAAATCTTTTGAAGCATCAGCGATAAACGATGGCAAACTCGATAGTCGTTGGCTGGCAAAAGATACGCTGGCCAGTATAGAAATGGAATTGGATCCCACTCAATCTTTTAATAAAATCAGCATTTTCGAATATCAGGATACCAAAAAACTTTCGGATGGTTTTTCGCAGATCAGGGTGCCGCGTATTCAGCAATACAGTGTAGACATCATGCAGAATGGTAAATGGCAAACCATATACCTCGGCGACGAGCCTATGGGCGATTGTAAGGTAATCCGTTTGCCGAGCCGTTATCAAACCAGCAAACTGCGCTTTAAAGTATTAAAAGCTTCGGCACTACCATCTATTAATGAAATCTGCATCATCGATATGCCTGAAAAAGGATAACATACCATAGACCATGAAAAAAGTAAGCTTTCTTTTCTCTTTCATTTTAATGCTTTTAGCTTGCAACCAAAAAACGGATAAGCCAGATGTGGAGCAAAATGCAAAACGTTATGGATCGATAACCGGGTTAAAACCTGAAAAAGTTGCCGCATATAAAAAATTACATGCCGCAGCATGGCCTGCAGTACTCAAGAAAATCAGCGAATGCAATATTAAAAACTATTCAATATATTTAAAAAAAATAGAAGGGAAACCCTACCTCTTCAGTTATTTTGAATATACCGGAAAAAACTTTGCGGCAGACATGAAAAAAATGGCTGCCGATACCACTACCAAACGCTGGTGGAAAGAAACCGCACCCATGCAGATCCCGCTGCCCGATGCGGCCACCAAGGGCGAAACCTGGAGTGATATGGAAGAAGTATTCCATCAAAATTAGTAAACCATTACTTTAAAATCGGTTCAAACAAACAATCTAAAACCAATCCACCGCTGTGCTGTTCTATATAAACATCTTAATTCTAAGGTTATGGAAAGCACAAAAGATAATAACAAAAACCTCGGCAATAAAAATGCTGATAACGCTGCCGATAAAACCAATATGCCCGATCAGCTGGTGCCACGCCACCGCAGCAATGATAAGGAAAAGAAAAACACCGTAGAAACCGATGCTGGTAACCTGGGGAGAAATTTCGGAAGAGGTGATTTTGGCTCCGAAGAAGCACGCGAAGATGCCGAAAAAGGTAATAAAGGCCATGCCGGCAACATGCCTAACAGTACAAAAAAATAAAAGCTCCCGATATAAAATCGGAAGCTTTTCCTAACAACTAAAAAATAACACCTAATCGGCGTTTTAACTTACCTTAAATGCAGGCGAAACGTCATCAAGACTTTTGGTTGTTACCTCCAAATCTTTGATCAATCCTGTTTTTAAACTATATACCCATGCATGTACCGATAGATCCTGTCCGTTGGCCCATGCACTTTGTACAATTGATGTATTCATTACTTTGGCGGCACCTTCAATCGCGTTCAATTCTACCAAACGGTCGAATTTTTGATCAGGATCCTGGATAGCAGCCAATTCCTGATCGTGAAGACGGTATACATCGCGGATGTTCCTCAACCAGTTATCGATCAAACCTACCTGTTTATCGCCCAATGCAGCCTTAACACCACCGCAACCGTAGTGGCCGCAAACAATAACGTGTTTTACTTTTAATACATTGATCGAGTAATCGAGTACCGAAAGTAAGTTCATATCGGTATGCACCACCACATTGGCGATGTTTCTATGTACAAAAATATCTCCTGGCCTTGTATTGGTAATCTGGTTGGCAGGTACGCGGCTATCAGAACAACCGATCCATAAAACCGGCGGGGCCTGACCAGCCGATAATTTATCAAAAAAAGCAGGATCACTATCAATTGTATCCCTAACCCAGTCTTTATTTCCCTGCAACAGGCTATCGTACGTTATATCTTTCGTATCTATTGTTTTTGCGCACATAATTATAATTTATTAATGTCTTCTTCTACTTTTATTTTCAATTTTGGTACAGAATAATGTTTCTGTATGTTTTCTAAAGTTACGATAATGCCTTTTGTATATGCATTATGTTTGTAATTATAAATGGTTTCCAATACATCCGGATCGATGTACCTTGCATTAGATCCGTCGATAATTACATTGGTTTCTCTTGGAATATTCGTTAAAACTACCTGTATCGCTGCTTTGTTCAGGAAAGAAACCTCTTCTGCCAGTTTAATCCTGATGTTCTTTTTATCGCCCTCGTTCGAGATCCTGTAAAAGAAGGGGTTACGCATATTGGTACGCAACAGGTAGAAAACAGAAACCAGCATACCAACAGCCACTCCTTTTAATAAATCGGTAAATAAAACTGCCACAACAGTAACTACAAACGGTACAAACTGGTCCCAACCCTTATGGTACATGTGTTTAAACAGGCTAATACGGGTTAATTTATAACCGGTTACCAATAAAATGGCTGCTAAACACGATAGCGGGATCATGTTGATCAAACCCGGGATAAACAACAGCGAAAGCAATAACCAAACACCATGAAAAATAGCCGACATTTTGGTCCTGCCACCTGCATTTACATTGGCCGAGCTGCGTACAATTACCGATGTCATAGGTAAACCACCAACCATACCGCTAGCGATATTACCAATACCCTGCGCCATCAATTCCCTGTTTGTAGGTGTTACACGTTTAATCGGATCAATTTTATCAATTGCTTCGATACTCAGCAAAGTTTCCAAACTGGCCACAATGGCAATGGTTAAAGCTACGATGTACACATTTTTATTGGCCAGTTGTGAAAAATCGGGCATGGTAAATAAACCTGCAAATTCGCTAAAGCCATTAACCACGGGGATTTTCACCATCTGATCAGCGCGTAAAGGATGATCGGTACCTGCAAAGAACAAAGTACCCAAAACACCCAAAGTTACCACCAATAACGGGGCTGGTACTACAGCCAGTTTCGGAAATTTCGGCCAGATCAATAGGATGGCTATTGATAACAGACTGATCACAACTGCCCCCAAACTAAAATGACTGATGGCGGCCGTAATTGCAGAAAAAGTGTTTTCGTGATCTTGTTGAAAGAAACCTTCGTCGCCCGTAAAATCGGTATCCACACCTAATGCATGGGGTAACTGTTTAAGGATCAAAATTAGGCCAATTGCAGCAAGCATCCCTTCAATTACGCTCGAAGGAAAGTAATTGCCAATTGTTCCGGCTTTAACCAAACCTAAAATTAATTGGAATACACCAGCAAGTACCACAGCAAGTAAAAAAGTTTGATAATTACCCAAAGAGGTAATAGCACCCAGCACGATAACGGTTAAACCCGCCGCCGGGCCGCTCACACTCAATTGCGAGCCACTAAAAGAGGCAACCACAATACCACCTATAATCCCGGTAACCAAACCGGCAAACAACGGCGCGCCCGAGGCCAGTGCAATACCCAAACACAATGGCAATGCCACTAAAAACACTACAATACTTGCAGGTAAATCTTTCTTTAAATTCTTTTTAAGAATATATTTCTTCACGTCCGAACCTGAAAAGGCCGGGTTAAACTTTTGCATAACGATATAATTATCTAGTAAATTTTAACGAATAAAATCGCAGGGGTATAAAAACCAGGCTCACAAAGGATTTAGCTATTACATGAAATTTTAAACATGGCAATAACACCCAATATGATTGAGCAGGTAATTTTTACCCCAAATAATAAGGACTAGATAAAGTTGGGCGGTGGTGTTGGAACAGTAGGATGATATGGATCTACATATCTCTTAAAATGTTCGATGAAACTGCTCTTCAGGATGAAATGGCTCGAAGAGAACTCGTAAGAAAATATCGGGTGGTTGAGTTCTACCAATTTAAAATCGGTAAATTTTGCGGTGTCTTTGGCGGTATCCTTTCCGCCATCATGCTCTAACTCGATCTGCATGATTACGGCATTCATAATTTCTTTGTCAATACTTGTACAAAATACGGGCGCACCAGAAATACCCATCTTCGCCATGAAGATGAACATGAATGAGGTTACGATCAAATATTTGTATTTTCTTAAAAACATCTAAAATTCTAATGCGGTTCTAATGTCGAACAGTTGCAAAAATAAACGGATAATTGGTTTTTCAATGCAACAGGCTGTAAAAAAAATGTAATATAACAAAAATAACGCCATCGCTGATGCTTTTCTATTTAATGAGCTAAATGGAAAACAAGTAAAGAAAATGTTCTTACCAACCGTGGTTGAATAAACCTGATAGAACGGAAAGCCCGGAGCGAGGTACGAGTGAGGACTTGGAGAGATAGCAGGACCACCGGCCGCCATAAACACCGAACCATTTGTTTCCAAAACAAAATCACTCGCTCATAACTATTTTCTTCCCTCCTGACCTTGCATTACCGCTGGTTATTTTTAATTTTAAAATCTCATAGCTTCAGCAATGGATAAGAAAATAGCATTACTTAAAGATAAAATCAACCAGGCGCACCTTGGGGGCGGACAGGCACGTATCGACAGTCAGCATAAAAAAGGTAAACTTACTGCCCGCGAGCGCATCCACTTTTTAATGGACGAAGGTAGTTTCGAAGAAATCGGTATGATGGTTACCCATCGCAGTACTGATTTCGGTATGGAACGCGAAAAATACCTTGGCGATGGCGTGGTAACCGGCTATGGAACCATTAACGGGCGGTTAACCTATGTTTTTTCACAGGATTTTACCGTATTTGGAGGTTCATTATCCGAAACCCATGCCGAAAAAATCTGCAAACTGATGGATAAGGCCATGAAGAATGGCGCTCCGCTCATCGGCTTAAACGACAGTGGTGGAGCCCGTATCCAGGAGGGCGTGGTATCTTTAGGTGGTTATGCCGATATTTTCTATAAAAACGTTCAGGCATCGGGTGTTATTCCGCAGCTATCGGCCATTATGGGGCCTTGCGCCGGCGGTGCCGTGTACTCCCCTGCCATTACCGATTTTATCCTGATGGTAGAAAATACTTCTTATATGTTTGTTACCGGTCCGAATGTGGTCAAAACGGTAACACACGAAGAAGTTACCTCCGAAGAATTGGGCGGTGCCAGCACACATGCCACAAAATCGGGTGTTACCCATTTTGCCTGCGCTAACGAAATTGACGCCATTAATCATGTAAAAAAGTTGCTGAGCTATATGCCGCAGAACTGTGAGGAAATAGCCGATCATTTACCATACGAAACTACTGATGAAAACCGGCCTGAACTGAATACTTTTATGCCCGAAAATGCTTCGCAGCCTTACGATATCCGCGAGGTAATCAGTGCCGTTGCAGATACCGACAGCTTTTTAGAGGTTCATGCGGCTTATGCAGAAAATATTGTGGTGGGTTTTGCACGTTTAGCAGGCCGAAGCATAGGTATCGTAGCCAACCAACCAGCCTATTTGGCAGGTGTTTTAGATAGCAATTCATCAACGAAAGCGGCCCGTTTTGTGCGTTTTTGCGATTGTTTCAATATTCCACTGTTGGTATTTGAAGATGTTCCGGGATTTTTACCGGGCACCGATCAGGAGTGGAACGGCATTATCTCCAATGGGGCAAAATTATTATACGCCTTTAGCGAAGCTACCGTACCACGCATTACCGTAATTACCCGGAAAGCTTATGGCGGTGCTTATGATGTGATGAACAGCAAACACATTGGTGCTGATATGAATTACGCCTGGCCAAGTGCCGAAATTGCGGTAATGGGTGCCAAAGGTGCAGCAGAAATTATCTTTAAAAAAGAAATTACCTCTGCCGAAAACCCGGAAGAAAAATGGCTCGAGAAAGAAAAACTATATTCAGATATCTTCGCCAACCCTTACCGTGCCGCCGAACGTGGCTTTGTTGATGAAGTGATAGAACCAGGCCAAACCCGCATAAAGTTGATAAAAGCTTTCAAGATGTTAGAAAATAAGGTGGTGAACAATCCCCGGAAGAAACACGGAAATATACCTTTGTAAAAATAGTCCATAGTCATTAGTCCATAGTCAGGTAGTAAATTACCTCTCCCCTTAGACTCATGACTGGGGACTAAGGACTTAAGACTAACATGCAGATTACTCAAAAATTATCCCGGACTGATATCTTGCTCATGGCTTTTTGCACAGGCCTCATTGTTGCAAACATTTATTACTGCCAACCTTTGGTGATCCTGATTGCAAAGGATTTTAACCTCACCGAAACCAACGCCGGCAGAATTACCTACCTCACCCAGATTGGTTATGCCCTCGGACTTTTCCTTTTGGTACCTCTGGGCGATATGTTCGAACGTAAAAAACAGATTCTTGTAATTACCGGCCTGGCTATTTTAGCTTTATTGGTTGCCGCGCTTTCGCACAGCTTTTTTATACTGGAAGTAGCTTCGGTACTGATTGGTACCTGCTCTATTGTACCGCAATTAATTTTGCCCCTGGCCGCTAATTTAAGTAGCGACGAAAACCGTGGAGCAAACATCGGCATGATTATGAGTGGTCTTTTGGTAGGCATTTTGGCTTCAAGGGCGGTAAGTGGCAGTATTGGCTTTTGGTTAGGCTGGAGAGCGGTTTATTACATCGCCGCTGCTATATGCGGTTTGCTGATCTTTTTAATGGCCAAGCGTTTTCCTCAAAGTTACCCTGCATTTAAGGGCACCTACAAAGAACTGATGCGATCGATGTTTAGCTATATTAAAACACAACCTGCTTTAAGGGAAACTTCCATTATCAACTTTTTGGCTTTTGCCATTATCAGTGCATTTTGGACCACCATGGTGCTGTTTTTAGCTAATCCCCCCTTTAATTTCCAGACTTTGCAGATCGGTTTGTTCGGCATTGCTGGTGCAGCAGGTGCATTGGCGGCTCCATTGGTCGGGAAATTGAGCGATGGCAACAATCCACGTAAAAACCTGATGATCGGTTTTATCCTGCAGATTGTAAGCATTGCGTTATTCTATTTTACAGGCAACCATTTATACCTGTTTGTAATCGGCATTGTACTGATCGATATCGGCCAGCAGGCCATACACGTAACCAACCAAACGCGCATTTATACATTGATCCCCGAAGCGAGGAACAGACTGAATACCATTTTTATGTCGGTTAGCTTTATCGGTGCAAGCTGTGGCTCGGCCTTAGGCTTATGGCTGTGGGGACAGGGCGGCTGGTCGTTATTCTGTTATGGTATGACAGCAATTATCGTCCTGAACATGTTGATTTATCAGTTTTACGGAAGGAAATCGTAATGGTACAGATTGAACAGATATTCCCTTCCCTAACCTGGCGCATCAGGCATGAAACCATGTATCCTGATCAGCCTTTCGATATTGTAAAACTGCCCGATGATTTTGATGGGATCCATTTTGGCTTATACCTCGATCATAAATTAACAGGTGTAGTTTCACTTTTTCAGGATGGAGATGTTTTTCAGTTCAGGAAACTCGCAGTTCTACCATCGGCGCAAAAGCTTGGCTTAGGTTCGCAGTTGATGGATTATATACTCGATTTTTGTAAAATTCAGAAAGCAACAAAACTATGGTGCAATGCCCGTGTAAATGCTAAAGAATTTTATTTTAAATTTGGCTTCCACGAAACCGATAAAGCCTTTTTTAAAGACGGGAACGATTTTGTGGTAATGGAAAAAATTTTATCAAATTAAGTTAAAAATGGGTACGATGTCTCAAATCTGAATACTCAAATCTCATATCTATTAATATGGCTAAGAAAAAAGACGAAGAAAAAAAGAAACACAATCAGGTAGTAACCAAAAAATCGCTACAGTTTCTTGAAGAATACATTAACAATCCTGCTCCTACCGGTTACGAATGGGAAGGACAAAAACTTTGGTTAAACTATTTAAAACCATATATCGACGAGCATTTTATCGATAATTATGGTACTGCTGTTGGTGTAATTAATCCAAAAGCGAGCTTCAAAGTGGTTATTGAAGCCCATGCCGACGAAATTTCGTGGTATGTAAACTATATTACCAACGATGGTTTAATTTATGTAATCCGCAACGGTGGTTCTGATCATCAGATTGCACCTTCGAAACGTGTAAACATCCATACCGAAAAAGGATTGGTTAAAGCAGTATTCGGCTGGCCGGCCATCCACACGCGCCATGGCGAAAAAGAGCAGGCACCTGAATTAAAAAACATCTTTTTGGATTGCGGCTGCACTACAAAAGAAGAAGTAGAAAAACTGGGCATCCATGTAGGCTGTGTAATTACTTACGAAGATGAATTTATGGTTTTAAACGACCGCTATTATGTTGGCCGCGCACTGGATAACCGTGTAGGTGGTTTTATGATTGCCGAGGTTGCCCGTTTACTAAAAGAAAACAAGAAAAAACTTCCTTTCGGATTGTACATTGTAAACTCGGTACAGGAAGAAATCGGCTTGCGTGGTGCAGAAATGATTGCGCAGCGCATTAAACCAAATGTGGCCATTATTACCGATGTAACGCACGATACGACAACCCCGATGATCAACAAAAATATCCAGGGAGATTTATCGGCAGGTAAAGGACCAGTGGTTTCTTACGCTCCGGCTGTGCAGACCAATCTGAATAAATTACTGATTAAAACAGCTGAAAAGAACAATATCCCATTCCAGCGCCAGGCTTCTTCACGCTCAACCGGAACTGATACCGATGCTTTTGCTTATTCGAATGGCGGTGTACCTTCGGCATTGATTTCGTTACCGCTACGTTACATGCATACTACGGTAGAAATGGTGCACAAGGAAGATGTTGATAATGTAATCAGCCTGATTTACGAAAGTTTGCTGAATATTACCGACGGACAGGATTTCAGGGAATTTAAATAATGGAAAAAGTAAACTATAAAAAAATCATCATCAGAACCTTATTAAAGTTTTTGCTGATCGTTTTGATCGTTTTTGTTTCAAACTCCTGGCCAAGCATTAAGCAAAGCTATAGCGGAAATGTGCCAACATTGAATTACTGGCTCGATCATAGTTTTAAATTTAGCAACATCATCCTTATTTTCGGTTTTACTGCTTATTTCTATTATAAAGATCTAACTGATCAGAAAGAACTGGTAGAAAAAGGAAAAATAGATTAATAAAAAGCTGTGGAGATCAATCTTCGCAGCTTTTTATTTGTAACTAATTAACTTTAAACTGAAAAAGAGTTGATTCTGATTTATTCCCATCTTTATCTGCTGTAACAACTTTCCAGAAGTAAGTTTTTTTAGAAGTAACCAGAATATCATTTAAATAATTCTGTTTTATATCTGCTTTATACAAAGCTGGCGAAGAAGTTTCGCCAAGGTAAATGCTATAAGTGAGCATATCGCTATCTACATCAGTTGTTTGCCAGCTTATTGATGTTTTTCCTCCTAAAGCAGTAATAAGATCTCCATCCTTAGGATATGAAGCTTCAGCCGGATAAGGCGCGTATGAGGTAGCCCCCTCACCGGCAACATAAAACTTCCACGAATCACTTACAGAAAAGGTATTTGCATTTCCGGAAAGCGATTTCACACTCCACATATAAGGCTTTGCCCTTTGTAAAACCACTTCCAGGCTGGTTTGTGCGGTTGAATAGATAACAGAAGAACCATCCTGGAGATAAGTTATATTAACGGTATAACCATCTGCATTACTGGCCGCCTCCCACAAAAATTTTATTTTTGAAGTGGTGGCCGAGGTAACGGTTCCACTTGTACAGATTTCATTCTGAAGAGGACTAATAAGCTTAGCCTGTGCAGGCTGAATAACATTTGGTTCTTCAGTTTTTTTTCCACAACCCAAACAGAAAAGCAGAACAATAAAAATATATCTATTTTTCATTAGTTTTTTAAAATTTTCGAGGTATACCTATTTAAGGTTGTACTAACCCTTAAAATATAAGTTCCGGTTACTAAATTTGATAAATCAATAGAGATCACACGCCCGTACGGATGCTTTTTGCTGTATACTTTTTTCCCGAGCAGATCAACAACTTCTACATCCACAATTTCTGATCTATCATATGGAACATTGATATTAAGCGTCTTATCTAAAGGATTTGGAAAAGCTGAAAATGCAGCATCAAAATAAATGGTCCTTTCTATTACACCTTGGCATAAAATATCGGAAGCTACTGATAGTGTATTTTGCCCGGGTTTTAAGGGAAGTGTTATTTTACTATCAGCCGTAACGTATAATTTATTGTTTAATAACACATTATAAACAGCACTTCCAGATAAGTTTAAGCTTATGGTTTGATTTTCTTTATCTATTGCAGAATAAAGCTGAAGATCTTTAGGTTCTGTAATAACAAGTTCAAAGCAAGTTGGCAGCATGTTTTGCCCTTCAACAGTTATGCAAACAGAATAATTTCCTGCAGCGAGATTATTTATGGTAGTTGTGCCCTTAAATTTTTGTGTTATCTTATCTGCTCCGATAGAAATTTCTGCAATATAATTGAGTTCAAGTACGGGCTTGATCGTAATGCTGCCTCCTTTATTTCCTTTACAAGCTAAAGCTTTTGTAGAGACTAAAAAGTTGTTGCTTGGCAATGATGTATAAAGTGAAACTGTAAATGGGGCTGATACTTTGCTATATCCCCCTTTCGAAATCTCCACATAGTAATTCCCCGGAGAGGTTACTTCACATGTTGATGATGTTGCGCCAATAATCTCATTTGAGCCCTTAAACCACTTGTACGAATATCCCGAACCAGGAATGGCAGTTAAGGTTACCGAAGTACCCAACAAAACATTAGGTGATCCAAGAGAGGTAATAACCGGTACTGGGAAAAACTCAAATCCACCCATTTGTTTTTTGCCTATCTCATTGCCAACTTCCAGATTTCCGGTTGCCCCTTTCCCAACTATTGCATAAATCAGCGAAGGTGATTCGATGTAAAAATTCTCTGCCGGAATGCCACCGAAACTCACACTTTTAACAGAGGTAAAATTAGATCCTGTTATAGTTATCCTATCGTTGAAACCTCCTATTGCAGGATTAAATCCGTTAATTATTGGTGGCTGTAAAATGTTTAAAACCAGTGTTGCCTTATTGCTTACAATTGCCCCATCATAAACCTCAATATTGATTTCGCGCGTTGAAGTATCGGGTAATACATTTGAGTTTTGATAGGTTATACTCTTTAAAGCCTTTTCCCATTGCTCAATTGATGCGCTTGTACCAGTTAAACTTAATACCCCTGTTGTGGTATCAAAGTTGCCGCTAATATTCCCGTATGCATCATTTTTCGCAAAAAACAATTTATCTTCATTAGGCTTGTAATTTTTTCCAATGGTTACCTTCGCCTGGTTTACCGTAGTTTTTTCATATTTAACTATGAGCTGATCATCAATAATTGACGCCGGATCATTTACTTTATAATTTAATACTGTTTTTGATAGTGCGATTAAAGGATAAGTTGACGGATTTCCCCTAAAAATATCAACGTAATTTAATCCTCTAACCATGATATCCATTTTACCATCGGCATCTATATCTGCTATTTTAATACAAAGCTGTTTAGCGCCGGTAGAAATTTTGGCAGATAGTATAAATGATTTTTCAGTAATATCTGTTGTACCGGTATTCCTGTATATGAGAAAGAAACTATTGTCTGTTGCACAGGCAATATCTAAAAATCCATCTCCGTCTAAATCGCCAAAATCGTAATCGTTACCTGCAACATCAGTAATTACAATTGGGGCTGCAAAAAGTATATTATCAACGGTTGATCTATTTTGTAAATAAACTAAATGATCATCTACCCAAAGAATCAAATCCAATTTCCCATCGTTGTTTAAATCAACCAGTTTCATGTTTGAAACATTTTTGCCGCTGGGAATAGAAACCGGGCTTGCCAGGGTAGTATTTGTAATGTAACCTTGTGTAGCAGTATTTCTTAAAACAACTATATTTGTTGAAAGAGATGCTGATAACAGTATGTCTGGTTTACCATCTCCATCGATATCCCCAACAACCATATCATTAAATGAGGGATATTTATCAGGATCTAAATAAATTGTTATCCCTGGTAAAAAGCTCGGTCTGCTATACTGATAACCATTTGACTTGATTACTTCTGATTTATTTTGGGATATGGTTATACTAGGCGTATTTAAACCTCCATAATTTGCTCCAATCATTTCGGGTTTACCATCCCCATCCATATCTGCTATTGCACTTCTCCTGCTTTCAGGAGCATAAAATATCGTGTTTTCAAGTGAAAGCGCCCTGTTATCAGAAGAATTCTTTCTAACTGTAAGTTTACTTCCCGTTACCAAGTCCGGTTTTCCATCTCCGTCCATATCCCCAACATTAACCTGATAAAACGCTTCATTTGTTGGCAGATTTTGTTTTCCAGTGAAAGCACTGGTTGTTATTTGCCCAACAGTGGTTGTATTTTTATGGATTGTTAAATTATAGTCGTAGTTTAATATCAGATCGAGTTTTTTATCACCATCAAGATCCAAAAGTGTTATGGAGCTATACCGGTTTATAAATTGTTGATCGTCTTTTAAAAAATGTACTGCCGGCATAAAATCTTTTTCAGACAAATATTTCTTTGACGAAAAAGTTGATTTATAAACTGATGGAGAAAACCCCTGCAGAATATTTTCGGTATTTAAAACAGATATTCCGTCGTTTATTGCATTAATTGGAGGTGTAACATTTATTTTGGTCTTACTGCCTGTATTAACTGTTGCAGAAAGTGTTCCAAAAAACACTTTATTTAAACTGGCATTTGCATTAAAGTCAGTGCCTTCTATATCAATGCTGGTGGCAGATAGACTATTAATTTTAGTAATAACAGGTGGGGTAGACTGTGCCAGTGTTTGCGGTTTGTTTAAGAATACCCTTAACAAATTTTCTGCTAAAATGATATCAGGAATATTATCCCCGTTTATATCACCGATGGCAAAATTTTGAGGTTCGTTATTTGTTGCCAGATCAACACGAAATTCAAATCCAGCATTATCCTGTGTTTTATTTCTAAAAACCGAAAGTACGTTGTAAAAATAATCTCCTCCTATTAAGTCCAATTTTCCGTCGCCATCCATATCCGCTGCTTTCAGAATGGATAAATTCCGGTCGATAGGGCTCTCGCTAATTTTTGAAAAATGTGATGCAGTTAGCGCTCCATTACCCGAATAATTGTTTTGAAGTACAATAATTTTCTTATCGGTGGCTAAAATTATATCTGGCTTACCATCCTGATTCATATCGGCAATTTCTGATGTATAATAACCTAATGAAACATTTACTGCATTTCCAAAACTGATTTTACTTAAGGTAGAGGTATTTTCCAGAACAGCTAAATTATCGGTTATCCTGATTAAGTCGGGCTTGCCATCACCATTAAAATCGCCTTGCCTTAATGATTTTATATTGCCTACAAATACGGGCTGTTCTTCTGTAAACACTATTTTTTCGCCACCCGATATATTCCTGAAAACATTTATCTGATCGCCATAAAGAATTACATCCACCTTTCCATCGGCATTAAAATCGGCTACTTCAATACCAGAAACATTGTTGTAATCATAACCAAAGTCTGAAGATATGTCGATTCTTGAAGCAAAAGAAATTACGCCACCTTTTGTTGTATTTCTAAATACAGAAAAATTTCTACTGCCCTGGTTACTTACAATGATATCCAGCAGGCCATCACCATCCAGATCAGCAAGCTTAACCATATTTGGTGTTTTGCCACAGGCCAGCTTTTGCATGTTATTGAACAAGTAAAAATAGACACCAAAATTTTCGTCGGTACGAGAATAACCAATTGTATTGTTTTTTGAATCGTTAAAAACAATGTCGGGCTTGCCATCATTATCCAGATCTCCAATTACTACCGAACTTGTAGAACTGGCCCCATTGGCATACGTCTCACTATCGAAATCAGATGCTCTAATCGATTTTTTTGATGGAAATAAAGGTGAAAAAGCAACTGTGCTCCATCCTAACCGCTGTGTTTCGATGTTAAGCGCTGAAATCTGTCCGTATGATGCTCCATTTGGTACTTTTATTGATAGCTGATTAGCTGTTGCTGATAGCACTTCTGTCCTCATCCCTCCGATTGAAACGATGTTTTTTGTAATATCAGGATTAAAATTTTTTCCATTCAGGGTTATTGTACTCCCTGCAAGTGCCTGCAATGGTATAAATGAATTGATTACCGGTGCACTACCCGGACTATTTTTATAAATTGAAACAGTTAGCCCGCCGTTGCTTCCTATAACAATATCCGAACGTCCATCCTTATCAAGGTCGCAAATACCAAGTCCGGCTGGTGCACTTACAGTTGGCACATCTACTTTATCAACAAAGGATATTTTATTGGTTGCACTAATATTTCGTAACACCGAAAAGGTATTGTCTTTTAAGTTGGTAGTTAAAATATCCGGAACACCATCACCGTCAACATCATTAATGCTTAAAGCTATCGGCTCCTTTCCTGTGGCAAAATCTACTTTATCCTCAAGTATAATATTGGTTCCATAGCCTCCGGGAGAAACGTTGCGAAAAACCGAAACACTATTACTACCATTGTTTATAGTAGCAATATCCACTTTTTCGTCGCCATCCAAATCGCCAATTGAAATTCCGTATGGGGAGCTGGCCGTAGGGTAATCTTTCTTACCATTAAATTTCAGCGCTTTCTGGCCAATTCCTTCACTGGCATTTGCGATTACGGAAATTGTACCGGCAGTTTGATTTACGGTAACTAAATCAAGACTAAAATCTCCATTAAAATCTTCGGCCACCAAACCAACCGGACCAGTACCGGTTATCAAATCTATTTTTGAAGCAAAGGAGGTTTCAACTATGCTTCCATTATTTTGGTTTTTAAGGATAGACAATGTATTCGCTCCAAAATTAGCTGTAACAATATCAACCTTTCCATCGCCATCCAAATCAACACAAACTACATCGGTTGGCTTTGCTCCAACTGTAAAATCTACTTTAGTGGCAAAAGAACTGGCATTTATAGTCCCTTTTATTGCCGTATTTTTGAAAACAGAAACAGAATTACTCCCCTGGTTTGTTGCAATAATTTCAGGCTTCCCGTCGCCGTCTAAATCCATTACCTTCACAGCATAGGGATTGGTTCCAGTACTGAAGTTTATACCTCTAGCAAAAGAATTGGCATCTATAATTCCGTCAACAGACACATTTTGATAAACAGTAATGGTATGGCTCAAATAGTTTGATACTACAAGGTCAGGCTTTCCATCACCATCCATATCCTTTATAGTGATTGATCTTGGTCCTGCCCCTCCAGCGATATCAATTTTCGGGGAAACATCACTGGAATTAAAACTATTTGAACTAAAAAACGTAGTTATAAATGGCTGGGGTGCGTAACCTACTAAACCAGTAGTAAGATTTAATACCGACGGATTTTCAAAAGTTGTTCCAAAAGGCGTTATTACAGTTAGTTCTTTATCGGTACCGGAAACTATTGTTCCTGCTACCCCGCCAAAAAAAACCATATTTTGAGCCGGCGATGCCCCAAAAAAATATCCTGATATTTTAACGGTAGTTCCTGCATTTCCTTTAGTTGGTGTAACCGAACCTACAAAAGGAGCCTGGGCTTTTGCAAAACCCAAAACAGCAAAAATTAAGATGACTGAGATTGTAAATTTTCTTTTCAAAAGAGCGCTGAATGATTTAGAGTTAAATGTAACACATATTCTAAAAACAACCAACTAAAATAGAATGGATTAGTATATTTATTAATGTTTATATTTTACCGATCACCTAAATTCGGATACTTATTGAATCTATAAGAAATCGTATGAAAAAAATTGTATTGATCCGTCACGGGCAAAGTGTCTGGAACCTCGAAAACCGTTTTACGGGCTGGACTGATGTAGATTTATCAGAAAATGGTTATCAGGAGGCCAAAAAAGCTGGAGAAATCTTAAAAAAACACGATTACAATTTTGATATTGCTTTTACTTCGCTACTAAAAAGGGCCATTAAAACGCTTCACATTATTTTAGAAGACCTCGATCACCTTTGGATACCGGAGCATAAAAGCTGGCATTTAAACGAACGTTTTTATGGTGCCTTACAGGGATTGAATAAAGCCGAAACAGCAAAGAAATATGGAACAGACCAGGTTTA
The DNA here is from genome assembly GCF_002432345.1 of Pedobacter sp. UBA5917. Lineage (GTDB taxonomy): Bacteria > Bacteroidota > Bacteroidia > Sphingobacteriales > Sphingobacteriaceae > Pedobacter. Next base: position 17,015 of record NZ_DJDT01000241.1, on the reverse strand, counting down.
TAAATGGAGAAGGGATCCTGATGAAGAACCACCGAAAATTGACAAAAATGATGAACGTTATCCAGGTAACGACCTCCGTTATCAACTTTTAAAACCAGAAGAGTTGCCTTTAACCGAAAACCTGAGCGATACCATTGCCAGGGTATTGCCCTACTGGAACGAACGCATAGTACCTGCAATAAGCAGAAATGAAAAAGTAATTATATCGGCCCATGGCAATAGTTTAAGGGCGCTGATTAAGTACATTGATAATTTATCGAATGAAGAAGTAACTGCACTCGAAATACCTACCGGTGTACCCTTGGTTTATGAGCTGGATGATAACCTGCAAAAAATAAGGCATTATTACCTCGAATAGATTACGATCAACCGGATAAAACAGGCCATTCTTACTAAAACTTTAAGGACTACGTTTGTTGCTAGTAATACCCGAAATTATTTTTACATTGTTTCCGTTATTTAACTAGTCAGTTTATCCTTATTATGAGATCAAACAAAAGAAGCGTCGATCTCTCAATTATCCGTGATGATCATTGGGACGTTGTATTCGACCAGGTTGGTCTGGGTTTTTGGGAGCTGAGTGTAGCTACCGGCATACTCCGCTCAACCCAGTCGTTTAAAAAAAACTTTGGTTATCCGCCTGATGGCGTTTTAAGTTATGAAACGGTTTTAGGCTTAATCTTACCCGAAGATCTGGATCATGTTCAAGATGAAATAGAACATACGGTAACCAAAGAAAAAAGCAGTTATGATGTGATGTACCGCATCCGCCGTCCCGATGGAGCAATCCGCTGGATCAAAGCCGACGGAATACTATCGCAACAGGACGGAGAATGTTTAAAACTGATCGGTACAACTTTCGATATTACCGATTTAAGACAGCCGCTGCCTTAATCTATTATTCACTAATTTCTATCCACACAGGTCCGTGGTCGCTTGTTTTTTCCCATCCCCTAACGTTCCTATCCACTCCCGCCGATTTTAAGCGATCGCTCACCTGAGGACTCAATAAAAAATGATCAATTCGTAAACCTGCATTTCGGCCATAAGCATTACGAAAATAATCCCAAAAGGTATAAATGGTTTCTTCCGGATATAACTTTCTAATGGCATCTGTCCACCCCTGTGCAAGCAGATTCTGAAAAGCCAAACGTGTTTCCGGTCTGAATAAGGCATCTTCTACCCAACGTTCGGGTTTATAAGCATCCAGTTCTGTCGGGATTACATTATAATCGCCAGCTAAAACCACGGGTATATTCTGTGCAAGCAATCCTGCTGTATGCGCAGCAAAACGTTCGAACCATTGCAGTTTATAATCGAACTTGGGCCCTGGTGCAGGGTTACCATTCGGGAGGTATAGGCAAGCAATTAGCACACCGTTTACCATGGCTTCAATATACCTGCTCTGCAGGTCTTCAGGATCTCCATCCAAACCCCGCTTTGATTCTTTTATTTCTAAATTCCGGGCCAATATAGCAACCCCGTTCCAGCTTTTTTGTCCGTGCCATATCGCATTATAACCTGCATCTTTAATGGCCTGCTCAGGGAATTTTTCCTGTGGGGCCTTTAATTCCTGCAGGCACACTACATCAGGTTGCGTTTCTTCCAACCAGCGTAAAAGTACCGGTAAACGCCCATTTATACCATTTACATTGTAAGTTGCTATTTTCATCTGTTTTAATATACCTTTTTATGGTGATGAAGTATTCATCATTAATATTCAATCTGTTTACTGAAAATCATGATGGTTTCATTTTATAAATCTCCACATTAAAAGCCAAAAACAGAAAATAGTTGACGATTTTGATTTTAAACTTCCATTAAACCTCTGCAATGGCAGATTTTATATAAATAATTAAGGTAATTTAAAAATTTGGAATTATCTTGCGCCTAATTTAGCGTAACCGTTCAAATATCCCATGCTCAAAGCAGTTTTAAACGTTCCTTCTGCCGAACCAAAAGACATCCGTTGGTTTTATGATCAGTATGCACCTATGCTACTTGGTTATATCAATGGTATAGTTCAGGATCATCAAAAATCAGAAGAACATCTTGTTACTATTCTCACTTCATTTGTTAAAGAGGTAATTTTACAGGAAAAAAGCAGGTTAAATATCTGGCTGGAATTAAGGCAATATGCACAGAGCAAATTAACTTTTTTTACGGCGAAAGATCATCAGCCTAAACCGGGCAGTACTGCAAATAAGGGTAACATTGATCTGTTAAATGATTTACAGAAAAAAATATTTTATGCTGTTTATTATCATGGGAAAACCATTCCATACCTGGCAGCAACAATGGGCAGCGATGAAGCAGAAATCCGTAATCAGTTAAAGTTGGCAATTGATAAAATGAGGAGGGCAAGTGGACATTAACAAGATCATAGAAAGTGGCTTAATGGAAACCTATGTAATGGGAATTGCCACTGAAGAGGAAGTACAGAAAGTTTTATCCTTTAAAAAAGAATATCCTGAATTTAAAGATGCTTTAGAACAGCTTGAATACGACATGGAAGTTTTGGCACAGCAAATGGCCATACAACCACCTCCGGGCACACTGGCAAAAATAGAACAGGAAATTAACGAGATACAGCGCCGCAACCAGGCCATACAACCTACAACAGGCGATGGTTACAACAAAAACGGAGCAGAAGGTACCACACAGGAACGCTATATTGAAGTAGAGGCCGAATCGAACCAGATGCGTGTAAATAAAGCCTGGAAATGGATTTTTATTGCTGTTTTTATTTTGGGAAAGATATTTTTAGCTTCAGCAATATACTTTTACCTCGAAAACAGACAGGCACAGGAACAGATCAAAGAATTAAAAATAGAATTAAAAGAAAAGATCAGGCAATAAACCTATCTTTTTAAAACCAATACTAAACAGGAGTGTTTAGTTGTTAAGATTCATTCATGTTTGAGCGCATGTTTGAGTTTAGATATGGGGATAGGCCTTTGGTCTGTCCCTTTTTTTGTCAAACATTATTTCCTGCCCAATAATTGATTTACCTTATCCGCAAGATGGTTGATATCGAAGGGTTTTTCGATCAGATCGTCAGGAGTGCATCCCAAGTTGTTGTGATCAATAGTAAGTGCAGATAATAAGAGAATTGGAAAATGTGCCGTTTCAGGGTTTTCTTTTAACCTATTGCACAATTCGCGGCCATCTGCATTCCCCATACGGATATCCATTAAGATAATATCAGGCGAAAAATCCAATACTGCCTGCTCCAGGGCATCTGCATTTAAAATACCCCTAACAATATCCTGCTCAAAGATCAGGTTAACGATATCGTGGATACTTTCATCGTCGTCAACAATAAAAATTTTCTTAACAGAGGGGACATTCATTTGGAAGCAAAGCTAACTTAAGTTTGTTAGCCTGCCCTCCGTATTTATACCTGATTTTACCCCTTATGGTTGTACAAACGTAACTAAGCTGCTACGCCATCTCGGTAGTTTTTAAGCATCTTTTTGAGCAGTCCCCTCGCTACATGGATTTTTGTTTTAACCGTACCCAGCGGAATATCGAGTTCTGCAGCAATTTCGTGGTATTTATAACCTTCAAAATAGCGGCAGAAACAAAAGCGGCAATCTTCTGGTAATAAACTTAACGATCGCTGTATATCTTCCATCATAAATTTGCCAGCGCTGCTGTTTGCCGATGCACTTGGAGCAAGCTGAACAGAAGTAAGGTCATCTTCCTGCTGGATCATTTCATTTTTACGTTTTACCTTATAGTAATGATTCAGGAAAGTGTTTTTTAAAATCGTAAAAAGCCATGCCCTTACATTACTGCCCAGCTCAAACTGTGCCGAAAACCTGAAAGCTTTCATAAAAGTATCCTGCACCAGATCTGCAGCATCATCTTCATCATGGGTATAAGCCAGGGCGCGGTCGAGAAGCGGTTGTTTGTACTGATAAATGTCGCAATTGAAATTTAAGGTTTCCATAGATCGGTTTTAGGGTGATTGTAGTTATTCAACAAAACAGCATCATCCAATGTTATTTGTAGAAATACCCGATTTTTTACGGTTTATTCAAAACAGCAAAAAATACCCTTAAAAACAGCCCTAAATCTTAGGAAACGTAACCATTCCGCATGGCGAAACGTACCAGCGAAGCCGAGTTTTTGGTGCCGGTTTTGTTGATCAAAGCCTCTCTCTGGCTCTCAACAGTGCGCCTACTGAGGTATAATTTGTCGGCAATTTCCTGGTTGGTTAAGCCATCTGCAATGAGTTTTAATACATTAATTTCGCGTTCCGAAAAGTTGATTTCGGTACCGGTTTTTTGCGACAACATATTCAATTGTGTATTAAAACGCTCCAGTATCGAGATGCATAAATTAGATGAAAGATAACGTTTTCCCTTCATTACATGTTGCAGGCAGAACAGCAATTCGTCTTCTTCAATGTCTTTCGAGAGGTAAGCCGAAGCTCCTGAAATAAAGGCATTTGAAGCATATTTTTCGTCGTCCAGAATAGAAAGTACGACCACTTTTGTATCGTACCCGAGCGTTTTAATTTTACTGATCAGCGCTATCCCATCAAGGTTCGGCATCACAATATCCGATAAAACAATATCAGCTTTTATCCCTTTTTCCAGAAGTTCTAAAACACCTAAACCATCAGATACTTCTGCTACAACTTTAATCCCTTCATGTTTTTCGATCAGTACTTTTAGTGAGGTCCGGATAATATTGTGATCATCCGCAAGAATAATGTTAATCATAATCCAAATATAACTTACGGTATTTTAAAATTAAAAAGGGCTACTTAGGTAGCTCGATGTAGAAGGTTGTTCCAACACCGGTTTTGCTCTTGAACCAGATTTTCCCCTGATGTAAATCAACAATTGCCTTGATGATGCCCATGCCAAATCCTCCCGATTCCTCACCTTTTAAACCGGGCCTTAAAGTTTCGGGCAGGTGATCGAAAAGCCCCGCCTGTAACTCCTCCGGAATTCCGATTCCATCGTCGGTTACCGTAATCAATACAGTGTTTTCCAATTCTTCGGCATGAAGACCTATGTACCCGTCTTCATCAGTAAATTTTAACGAGTTGGAAATTAAATTATTGATTACCTGAAGAAACTTCATACTGTCTAAATGCAGGTAAATCTGCTCCGCTGAACTGGTAAACCGGATATTTTTGGTTTTGCCGAGTTTTGACCGTTTATAAAAGCGCACTACATCGCGGAGTTCCCATACCAGATCGGCCCGTTCTTTACCTATTTCTACAATGGATGATTTTAGGAATTCGCGGTTGATCATGCTCCTTACCAGCAGCAGGTTCCGTTCGCACATGTCTTTTATAAAAGCAAGCGAATCCATCATCTGTTCATCGCCAGTTTGGGCGATACCAAATTCCATTGACGAAGCCGTTAATTTCATCATGCCCAAAGGTTCTTTTAAATCGTGGGCAAGCACCTCCAAAGTGATGTTTTTGCGGGCGTTGATCTGTTCGATATGGATTTTATTGTGCCGCATTACGGTTGTATCTTCTATTGTACCGGCTAAATATTTACCCTCTTCAATGGCATAAATAATGGCACGCACATATTTCTCCCTCTCCGGAAACAACAAACGGAATTCGTATTTTTTTTCGGCTCTATCTTCCAAACATTCTTCATAACAAGATGCGGTATGTGCCAGATCTTCGGGATGGATCTGTTTCTCCAGCATCTTTGGATCAGCAAGAATCTCATCAGTTGTTAATTCCCAGATTTCGCCAAAAGATTTATTCAGGTATAAAAATTTCTGCTGTTCTGGTTCAAAAATAAAATATCCATCAACAGACAAATCGCCTAGTTTACAAAAAAGCTCATTATTTAATCCGGCCATGATTTACTAGTTGTTAATTTTTGATGTAAGGAATTATTATTTTATCCCTACCGGTTAATCAAATCACAAACATCAAAGGCCGAAAAAAGTTTTTAATCAACAAAAATGCGTAAAACTAAGTAGCACATTTACCCTTTTTAATGCAAATAGCTTAATATCTTCTTCATTTAGCCAGAGATATTAACATTTTCCACACGATGTGTAAAATTATTTCGCATAACAAAACCAAGTATTGCCTAAATTGTTATGCATAAAGAGACGATAAAAAAGTCCTGTGAGCGGGTGATCCGCGGAGGGCAGGCACACCATAAAAAAGATGAAAATCTTTTACCAATAGCCATCAATCAGGTGGCTATTTTCTTTTGCGGCATTGCTACTTTAAAACTACCTTCTTACCCGTTTTAGCCGAAATTTTAGCTGCTTCTAAAATTTTCACCACAATTAGGTTATTCTCCAAAGAAGATAAATCGTTTGTCGGCTTTATTTCGCCTTTTAAAACAGCTGCCAAATAGTTCAAGTGGTTTGCATAGATAAGCTCTAAACTTTTGGCCTGATAAACCTTATAACCTTCTTTACCATTGGGTTTAGCCCGTAACTCTTTTTCGTTTACAGCCTGGATATATCCTGTTGCACCGAAAACTTCCATATCTTTTATACTGAAAGGCCAGTTCCATGAGGCTTCAACAATTCCGGTGGCACTAGGATACTCGAGCAGGATAGTTGCATCATCATCTACTTTTGGGTAAACATCCTTTTTGATCTGGTGGGTAATTGCCGTAACAGAAACCGGGGCTTTGCCATCCATTAACCAGGTCATTAAATTGGCACCATAACAACCAAAATCTACCAATGCCCCTGCCCCGTTTTTTTCAGGATCGGTGAGCCAGCTTAAGAATTCCTTGCTGCAGCCAATTTCTTTTGGCCCCTGGTGACCATCGTGCACAATGATTTTCCGTAAAGCACCAACACTGTTACTTTCTTTTACATTTTTGTAGATCTCCTGATTGCTCGGATACCAGGTGGTTTCGTAATTGGTAAGCACATATACTTTATATTGCCTGGCAAGTTCGGCCATTCTTTCGGCCTGTTTAACCGTTACGGCCAAAGGTTTTTCTACCATAACCGATATGCCCAGCGGAGCCGCAGCTTCTACAACAGCCAGATGATCGCTAACAGCATTATAGGCCAGCACTACATCAGGTTTCTTTTTCTTTAATAAATCGGGCAGGTTATTGTAAAACACACTATCTGGTATTTTATAGCGCGTTTTAAATTTGGTGATCAGTTCGGGGTTACTTTCGGCAATGCCAATAATATTTACTTCGGCTTTTTGGTAGCTGCTCATAATCAGGTAAACATGATCGTGGTTTAAGCCAGCTATCGCTACATTTAGTTTTTGTTGTGCACCCGCGCTAAAAAAAGAAAAAACCAGGCACACAATAAGGCTATTAATAACCGATAAATATTTTAATGGATGATATGTTTTCATATTTGGATATTTCTTAAATTGATGAAGGCCAAATTAAAAATTTATAAAAGGCTTAAGGCTAACCGTTAAAAATATTACAATTGACCTTTTGGAATTTGAAACAATTCTGGAATAAGCTTATATTCATGTAAAAAAAATGGCACAGAATAAAACCACCGAAAACGATTTAAGTGTTACCGACTTTCTAAATACGGTAACCGACGAAACTAAACGGAAAGATTGCTTTAATCTATCAGCAATTATTGCGGAAATCACAGGGTTTACCGCTAAAATGTGGGGACCAGCCATAGTAGGTTTTGGCAGTTACCATTATAAATACGAGAGCGGCCGGGAAGGCGATGCACCATTGGTTGGTTTTTCACCCCGGAAAGATGCCATCTCCTTATACTTATCTTCCCAATTTGATAACCGTGATGAACTGCTTGCCAAATTCGGGAAACACAAAACAGCCAAAGCCTGCATTTATGTAAAAAAACTGAGCGATGTCGATGTAGAAGTGTTAAAAGAAATGGTGAACAACTCTGTGGCACGGATAAGCAGCATGTACCCGTAAAAGGATGGAAGATGTAAAATGGATGATGGAACAGAGTTATAGTTAATTTTAGGATTTTTTTGCCACAGATGCACAGATTTGCACCGAAGATTTCAATCCATGACCTTTTTGCAAATTTCTCATTTCGAGTAGTTATTCGGGCTCAGAGGTTATTCTTTGTGCCTTCGTGTCTTGGTGGTTAAATCTGATGCAAGTTACCCACCCACAATTATTTAAATGCCAGACCCAAGCTCAACACGATTATTTAATTGCCACAGATGCACAGATTAGCACAGAATATATCTTAATACAGTTAAATATTGTATCCGCTTTTATAATTAATGCATTGTATTTTATAATTAACGCACCCGCTTTGTTAAATGATGTAGCCGCCCTCAATTTAATAGCCACAGATGAACAGATTTGCACGGAAGATTTTCTCAATTTCCTCTTGCTACCTCTGTGCCTACACTTTGCGTTCCTTTGCGGTTACGATAGCCATGTAAATAAGAAGTTACGCTACAATACCTTAAATTTTCCAATATTTGAATTATTCCTTATTTCGAACAAACTAACTGGAAATGATTAAAAAATTACACCTCTATTTATTAATAGCTGGTACCTGCGCATCGTTAAGTGCGAGCGCACAGGACGCCATCAGTTATAAAACCCCACCAAAAGAAATTGCCGATCTTTTACTTGCCAAACCTACACCGGGTGTAAGTATAGATGGCAAGGCAGAGTGGATCCTTTTTAGCGAGCGGAACTCTTACCCTTCGGTAGAGGAGCTGGCCATGCCCGAGTACCGCATTGCCGGTTTAAGGTTAAACCCAAATAACTACTCGCCAAGCAGGCAGACTTATATTAATAATTTCAGTCTTAAAAATATTAAGTCGAACCAAACTTTTCAGGTTGCAGGTTTGCCAACGCCTTTATACGCGGGTAACATCAGTTGGAACCCATCGGAAAATAAAATTGCCTTTACCAATACCACCCAAAAAGGTGTAGATCTTTACATTATCGATCTGGCTACGAAAAAAGCAACCAAAACCAATAAAGCTTTCTTAAACGTAGTTTTGGGTAGCGGTCTTACCTGGTTAAATGATAATACCATTATTTACCGCACGGCAATAAAACCGGCCAGTGCTGCACCAACAAAACCTTTGATGCCGAAGGGACCAACCATCCAACAAAACCTGGGCAAAGCTGCGCCAAGTGTTACCTTTCAGGATTTAATTAAATCGCCTTTCGACGAACAGTTGTTTGAGTTTTTTGCTACTTCACAACTGGTTAAAAATACCGCTGGTGTAGAAACCCCGATCGGCAAACCGGCCATTTATGCCTCAACAAGGTTATCGCCTGATAAAAATTACATGATGATAGAAACCATCCGCAAGCCTTTTTCTTATCTAGTATCGGCTTTTGGTTTTCCATCTACAGTAAGCATTACCGATTTAACGGGCAAAACGATCAAAGTTATTGCCGAGCTGCCGTCATCAGAAGGTACACCTTCTGGTTATGATAATACCCAAAATGTTGCCCGCGGTTTCGATTGGCGCGATGACGAAGCTGCCACATTGGTTTGGAGTAAACCTTTGGATAGCGGCCTGATTAAAAAAGATATGCCTTTTCACGATGCCGTTTATGCTTTAAGTGCTCCTTTTAGCGGAACTGAAAAAGAGTTATTCAAAACAAAAACCCGCTATCGTGGCGTACAATGGGGCGATGCAAACCTTGCTTTGATTATGGAAGGTTTACGCAGCAAACAAACCAGCAAGGTAAGCCGCTACAATCCAACAACAGGGGCCGTAGAAGAATTATACAGCCGTAACCAAACCGATGCCTATGGCAACCCGGGTTCGCCTGTTACCGTGAAAAATAAATACGGCCGCCAGGTGATTAAAACGGTTGATAATGGAACTAAACTGTTATTAAACAATACTGTCGGTTCGTCGGAAAAAGGTGATTTACCTTTCCTGGCCAAATTTGATTTAACTACCAAAAAGAACGAAATTATCTGGCGCAGTGCCGAAGGTACCTTCGAGTATGTAAGCGATGTAATTAACCCTGATAAACTGGTTTTACTTACCCGTAAAGAGAGCCAGAAACTGGTTCCAAATTACTTTATTAAAAACCTGATGCTGCGCATTGCTGATCAGCCAATTACCAATTTCACCAATCCATACCCATCATTAGAAGGCATTACGAAAGAGAAAATTTCTTATAAACGTGCCGATGGCGTTGATTTAACAGGCGATTTATATTTACCGAAAGGATACAATAAAGATAAAGACGGGCCATTGCCAACTTTAATCTGGGCTTATCCACGCGAGTTTAACTCTGCTGCAGATGCTGCCCAAATCCGTGGCTCGAAAGACAAGTTTACTACCATTAGCTGGGCCTCTCCTATTTTTTGGGTAACCCGTGGTTATGCTGTTTTGGATAATGCAGAAATGCCGATTGTAGCCAAAGACGGTAAAAAACCTAATGATACTTTTGTAGAGCAGTTACAGTTAAATGCTGAAGCTGCCATTAATAAATTATCGGATTTAGGGGTTGGAGATAAAAAACGTATGGCTGTTGGCGGCCATAGTTACGGTGCATTTATGACAGCAAACCTTTTGGCACATACCAATCTTTTTGCTGCAGGTATTGCACGCAGTGGTGCTTATAACCGTACATTAACACCATTTGGTTTTCAGAACGAAGAGCGTACTTACTGGCAGGCTCCTCAATTGTATTACGAAATGAGTCCGTTTAGTTATGCAGATAAGATTAAAACACCAATATTATTAATCCACGGCGATTCAGACGATAACCCAGGTACTTTTCCAATTAATAGCGAACGTTTGTTCAATGCCATTAAAGGAGCCGGTGGTACCACCCGTTTTGTATTTTTACCTTACGAAGCACACAGTTACCGTGGCAAAGAAAATCTGTTGCACATGCTTTGGGAACAAGACCAGTGGTTGGAAAAATACGTGAAGAACAAAAAATAATTTCTCTCTACCTTTATCGATTAAAGTGCCTCTATATGGGGCACTTTTTTTTTACAATATTTGTCATCCTGAGCCTGTCGAAGGATTTACCAAAAGACTCAACAAGGCATCAACTACGTTGATCTTAATTTACCTGTCAGCTGGTAACAGCTGACAGCACCACCCAAAAGCAGCTAACTGCGCCCACCCACTCTATTCACCTTGCGTTATCCGCTTAATCCCATGCCTCCGCACCTTGCATTAACCTTTCGCCACTTGCTCCCCGCCCTATGCCCTCTGCTCCCTGCTCTATGCCCATTTCACTTTAAAACCTTACATTTATGCTATAAAATTGAACATTACCTTTATTTATTTGTTAAGCCATTATGGACTACATAGACTATTATAAAATCCTCGATTTAAAAAAAGATGCAAGTACGGAGGATATTAAAAAAGCTTATAGAAAATTAGCCAGGAAACACCATCCCGATCTCAACCCGAATAACGAGGAAGCCAATAAAAAGTTCCAGCAGATTAATGAGGCGAATGAAGTGTTGAGCGATCCGGAGAAAAGGAAAAAGTACGACAAATATGGTAAGGACTGGCAACATGCCGATCAGTTAGATGCCCAGGAACAACAACGCAGGCAATATCAATCGCAAAGCGGAGGTTATGGAGGCAGCAGTTATTCGGGAGGTTATGGAGGCAGCAGTTATTCGGGAGGTTTTGGTGGAGAAGATTTTTCTGATTTCTTTTCTTCCATGTTCGGTGGCGGTGGTGGCCGTAGCAGTAGAAACTCCCCTTTTAAAGGTCAGGATTACAATGCAGATTTACAGTTAAACCTGCTCGATGCCTATACCACACATAAACAAACCTTAACTGTTAATGGCAAACAGGTACGCATTACCATTCCGGCAGGTGTAGAAAACGGACAAAAGATCAAACTTCCGGGTTACGGTGCACCTGGTGTTAACAATGGCCCTCCGGGCGATCTGTTTATCAAATTCAACATCACCGACGATCCTAAGTTCAAACGGAAAGGCAATGATATTTATATCCAGGAGGAAGTGGATCTGTACACTGCTGTTTTAGGTGGAGAAAAAATTGTTGAAACACTGAACGGTAAGGTAAAACTTAAAATCCCCGAAGGCACACAACCCGATGCTACCCTACGTTTAAAAGGCAAGGGATTTCCTGTTTATAAAAAAGACAATCAGTTTGGCGATCTCTATATTAAATGGCAGGTTAAAATCCCAACCAATTTAAATACTGAACAAAAAGAACTATTCGAAAAACTTTCCAAATTCTAACCATTATGGAAACCAATCTAATACCAGTCGAGGCTATCTGCGCTTATCACCATGTGGAAATCAATTTTATCCAATCATTGGAAGATTTCGGACTTATCCACACCACCGTTAAGAAACAATCTGTTTTTTTGCCAATCGATGAGCTGTCCAAACTGGAACAGTATCTACGTTTGGCGCAGGATCTGGAAATCAACTTAGAGGGCATCCACGCCGTTTCGCATCTCCTCAACCAGGTGCAGGACATGCAGGATAAAATAACCTTGCTCCAAAACGAATTAAATTATTATAAGCAACTTAACCAGCACTGATAAACAATCGTTTGTGCAATATTTTGTATTAAAAGTGCTAACATAAACGCAACCTTTTTAAGATATGTTTCTTAAATTGGCAGTCTAATTTTATAAAATGAGCGATCTTTCTTCAAAATTCATCGAAAAAATAAAATCATCTTATGCCCCAACGGGTTCGTACATTTATTTAGGCGCCGGAATTTTAGACGGACAGGTTTACAGCGAAGCCGAGGTTAATTTATCATTAAAGATGATGAACAGGCACGGCTTAATCGCAGGGGCAACAGGAACCGGTAAAACCAGAACATTACAACTATTGGCAGAACAGCTTTCGGATGCTGGCGTACCTGTTTTTATGTTGGATGTAAAAGGCGATTTATCCGGACTAAACCAGCCGGGGGCAGTGAACCCAAAAATAGAAGAAAGAGCCCAACAATTGAACAAAGCTTTTTCGCCAACAGGTTTTCCTGTAGAGATTTATTCACTTTCGGGTAAAATGGGCGCACAGATGCGTGCAACCGTATTGGAATTTGGACCTACACTTTTATCAAAAATTCTTGATTTAAACGATACACAATCGGGTGTTTTGGCGGTTATATTTAAATATGCCGACGACAATAAACTACCGATTATTGATTTAAACGACCTCAAAAAACTGGTATCCTATCTTTCAGAAGGTGCAGGTGCAGCAGAAATAAAAAGCAGTTATGGCAGTATTTCTACCGCAACCTCTGGTACCATGTTGAGGAAAATTGTTGCGATAGAACAACAGGGATTAGGTGGTATGTTTGGCGAAAAATCGTTCGATATTGAAGATCTTTTCGAACGTGTTGATGGTAAAGGAACCATCAGTTTATTAAACATTGCCGATGTTCAGAACCAGCCAGTGTTATACTCCACCTTTTTACTGAGCTTACTGGCCGAGTTATTTAATACCATGCCCGAAGTTGGCGATTTAGATAAACCTAAACTGGTATTCTTTTTTGATGAAGCCCATTTACTGTTCAAAAACTCTTCTAAAGCATTTTTAGAACAGATCGAAACCATCATCAGGTTAATCCGTTCAAAAGGGGTTGGGGTTTTCTTTTGTACACAGGCACCTACCGATGTTCCGGAAAGTGTTTTAGGTCAGTTGGGTAACCGCGTTCAGCATGCGTTAAGGGCTTTTACCCCAAATGATGTGGATGCGCTGAAAAAAACGGTGAATACCTATCCTAAATCAGATTTTTATGAAATCGATAAAATATTAACTTCATTGGGTACCGGACAGGCTTTGGTTACCGTATTAAACGAGAAAGGTATCCCAACCGAGGTTTCGGCAACCATGCTTACCCCACCAAGGGCTATTATGGGCCCTTTAACAATTGCTGATTTCGATCAGTTGGTTCATGCCAGTGCGGTGTATTCCAAATATAAAGATGCCATTGATCCGGAAAGTGCTTATGAGATTTTAACCAAACGCATTAACGATCAAACAGCTGCTGCCGAACAACAAAAACAAGAGGCCGAAGCCCAAAAACAGGAGGAAGAAGAAAGCAAACCAAAACCTGGCGAAAAAAGTATTGTTGAGCAGGTAATGGGCGCAACCATTACCCGCCAGATTGGCAAAGAAATTGTGCGTGGTATCTTCGGCATGCTTACTGGCAAAAAAACACGCTCAAAAACCGGTGGCGGCCTTTTTGGTTTTTAAACTAATAGAAAATGAAATATCTAATTATTTTACTCTCTTTCTGCTCTATTGTGGCCCAGGCGCAATACATTGTTCAACCTTACGGCGACATGCAGGGAACACCGTTAAAAGAAATCAAATATGAGAATGTTGATGGAACTCCCTATCTCTTCGACTATTGGATAAAGGGCAAGGTAACCTTGAAATCAGGCAAACAGTATAAAGATATGCCCATAAAATATGATGTGATGAATGATAAACTTATTTTTCAGGCAGAGAATGGCAATATGATGCATTTCACAGAACCAGTTTCGGCCTTTGAAATTAACGATATTGCATCGGCAACCAACTATAAATTTACAAATGGACTTCCTGCAACAGATGGCCAAAACTTAAATTCATTTTACCAGCTTATTGCATCTGGCAAAGTATCGCTTTTCAAAAAGCCTTACAAAAAAATTTCGGAACATACTGTTTATGGCTCGGCAACGGTTAATAAATCTTTTGATCTCCGCAATGATTATTATATCCTGCAAAACGGAAGTTTATCAAAAATTAACATAACCAAAAAATCATTGCTTGCGATTGCGCCTAATAAAGAAAAAGAAATAACAGATTACCTGAAAAAAGAGAAAACAGATTTTAAACAGGATACAGACCTCAATAAATTCTTTAATTATTTAAATGAATTATAATTAAACAACAAACCATTTGTAACAAAATTATGATGACTATTGCTATTTTCGCAATATAAATCAGGCCAATGTTATTGGCAATAATACTTTTTTTAATCATCAAAGGCCTAGCCTAATAAATAAAATAATAAACAATAGATGAAACCCACCCTATTAATATTGGCAGCCGGTATGGCAAGCCGTTATGGAAGTATGAAACAGATCGATGGTTTTGGCCCTAATGGCGAAACCATTATCGATTATTCGATATACGATGCAATAAATGCCGGCTTTGGTAAAGTTGTGTTTATCATTAAAGAAGAGTTTGTAGATAATTTTAAAGCCATTTTCGAACCTAAATTGGCAGGAAGAATAGAAACTGATTACGTTTTCCAGAATTTCGATCTTAAACAGTTCGGAATCGAAGAAGAAATTTATAGGGAAAAACCATGGGGTACGGCACACGCAATTCTATCGGGAAGAAACGTAATTAAAGAACCGTTCTGTGTAATTAACGCTGATGACTATTATGGTTTTGATGCCTTTAAAAAAATGGTTGATTTCTTAACCACTGAGGTAACAGATAGCAACTACTCGATTATCGGTTACCAGATCGGTAAAACTTTATCAGAATTTGGTGCAGTTTCGCGTGGTGTTTGCAAAGTAGATGCAGCCGGCAACCTCGAAGAGATTGTGGAACGCACAAAGGTTTATCCTAAAGATGGCAACATTTTTTACGAAGAAAATGGCGAAGAATTCCCTTTAAGCTATGAAACTCCTGTTTCCATGAATTTCTGGGGTTTTACACCTGCTGTTTTCAAAATTACAGAGGAGTTATTCAGGGAGTTTGCAGAAGCAAATAAAGATAAACCAAAGGCAGAATTTTTCATTCCATTAATTGGCGAGAACCTTGTAAAAAGCAATACTGCAACCTTTAAAGTGGTACCTACTGATAACAAATGGTTTGGTGTAACTTATAAAGAAGACAAACCTTATGTTCAGGATAGTATTGACCAATTGGTCAAAAACGGAACATATCCTGAAAAACTATGGAACTAAATTTAGATTCCGAAGTTTTAGAAGCCTACGGATACACTAAAGAAAATACAAAAATTGCACAGATAGGTACGGGGTTAATTAACCGTACCTATCTGCTTTCTCCACAAGCTGAAGAGAAGAAATACATTCTTCAGAACATCAATACTTCGGTTTTTAAATCGCCATATGCAATTGCCAACAACCTTAGGGCAATTGCCGATTACCTCAGCCTTACTGCACCCGGTTATCTTTTTATCAAACCTGTTTCAACCGTAAAGGGCGAAGAAATGGCGCATGTTAAACACGAGCATTGGCGCATGCTCCCTTTCGTAACACATACCATTTCGCTTGATGTGCTTGCCGATCCTAAACAGGCTTACGAGGCGGCAAAACAATTTGGCAAACTAAGCCGTTTGTTGGATAAGTTTGATGCTAAAACACTCCAACCCACTATTCCGGGCTTTCATGATCTAAATTTAAGGTACGAACAGTTTATACAGGCATTAAACCAGGCGGAAGAAAAGCTTAAGGCAGATGCAAAAGAACAGATTGAAGATGCTTTAACACATCAATACATCCTGGATTATTACACTTCCTATTTGCATAGAAATGATTTTCCGGACCGCGTAATGCACCACGACACAAAAATAAGCAACGTATTATTGGATAGTGAAACGAATGAAGGTATCTGTGTGATTGATCTTGATACCATTATGCCCGGTAAATTCATTTCTGATCTGGGTGATATGATGCGGACCTATCTGTGTGCTTTCTCGGAAAATGAAACCGATCTGGATAAGGTTAAGATACGCTTACCTTATTTTGAAGCTACGATAAAGGGTTATTTATCTGAAATGAAGCATATTTTAACAGCAACTGAAAAAGAACTTATTTTATTTTCGGGCAAATACATGATCTATATGCAGGCCCTGCGCTTTTTAACCGACTTTTTAAGCAGGAATAAGTATTATCCAACTAATTATCCTACACAAAATTTAGACCGCGTTAAAAACCAATTTAAACTGCTGCACGAAATTGCGGCAAACGAAAAGGAATTACAGGATATTATTGAAGAGAATTTGGTTTAAATAGTATCGTCACCCTGAATTTATTTCAGGGTCTATGTTACGTTGCACTCCGCTTTCATTAGCAGAGCTAAAAAAAAGTAACGTCATCTCCTTTGGTTTATCA
>NZ_DJDT01000016.1 GCF_002432345.1 Pedobacter sp. UBA5917 | reverse complement strand
GTTTAGGGTTTAGGGTTTAGGGCAAATTTAAATGCGATTAGAATGTTTTTCAAATTTATCATTAGAGATTTAAAATCAAAGTGCTTTTGTAGGTATTTCCATTGTTGGAAATCAACAGTTCGTGTTTCTCGGGATAAATGAGGTCTAACCTACGGTGGATATTCACCATCCCTACGCCGCTCGAATGGTCTTTTTGCCCATGGCTGATCTTATTGCTCACCTCAAAACTTAAACGTTTGTTCTGCACTTTCAGTTTAATACGCACGGGTTGACCTTCGTCATTTACCACACCATGTTTAAAAGCATTTTCAACAAAAGGAATCAGTATTAATGAAGCTATTTTCTGATCGCTGATGCCTTCGGTTACAAAATCGACATAAAATTTGGGTTCGAAACGCATTTTAAACAGTTCAACATAACTTTCCAGGTACTCTACCTCTTTATCCAAACTCACTTTACCATCAGGACTATCGTTTAAGGTATAACGCATCAGATCAGACAAACGTAAAACCGCATTGGCCAGTTTATCTGAAACGGGAATAGCGAGCGAGTATACATAGTTTAAAGTATTATACAAAAAGTGTGGATTGATCTGTGATTTGAGGAATGAAAGTTCGGCCTTTACCACTTCTTCTTTGAGTTTACGGTTAACCTGCTCGGATTTGAAACTCTGCTCAATACCATAAACCGCAGCAGGCACCACGATAAATGCGATGCTCCAATAAATGTTATCGGATATATAACCCCAGGCGGTAACCCCATCTCCATAGTTATGGAAACCGAACCATTTTAAGTAAAGTACCTCTTCTATTAGATACCTAAGCGAGATAAATACTGCCATGGTAAATAAAATGCCAGCGATTAAATGCGGTAATTTACTCTTTTTCAAAAATTTTGGGTATACCCACAGGTAACAGATATAAAATTCTATCAATTGGATAAAATTCATGGAGACATTAAAAGCAATCTTTATAAATGTAGTTCCTGAAATTAAGACACCACCATAAAAATAACCCAATACAAGCAACCAGCAGAGAATATGAATGGAAATGGTTTTTATTGTTTTCATGCCATAAAACTATACAAAGCTTTTTTAACAGCATACTTTCTTATGCCAAACCAGCAAATAATTATCCCAACCCATACTTTTTAAGGACCAACACCATTTATTATGCAAAAATGCATTGGGATAATATTTTAAGGCGTTGGGATTATATAATTTATAGGCTGATGCGGGCTGATCATCTTTGGAACATCAATTATAAAACAAACATTTAAGATGAACCGCTTATTAAAAACCGCCATTTTTACCTTATTCATTTTCGGAATTAAAGCTGCTTCCGCCCAGAACATTAAAGTATCCGGAACCGTTACAGATAAAAGTAATAAAGTACTCGATTATGCCTCTGTAGCCTTAATCCACCTGCCCGATTCGGCCTCGGTTGCACTACAGGCCACCAACCAACAGGGTATATATGAATTTAGCCAGGTTAAACCTGGAAAATATTTAATCAAAGCTTTAATGATGGGTTTCGATAAAAATCAATCTGCCGTTTTCGAGGTTAAAGACGCCAATGTTAAAATCCCTGCAATTGCGTTAACAGACCGTTCGCAGAACCTGAAAGAAGTAAATATTATCTCTAAAATGCCGGTAATCGACCAAAAAGCCGACCGCGTAATTGTTAATGTAGAGCAGATGAATACTGCGGGTGATAATGCACTGGAAGTGATCAGCAGATCGCCGGGCGTAAAACTGGACAAGGATGATAACATTGTACTGAAAGGTAAAAAGGGAATCAATGTAATGATTGATGGAAAGATGAGCTACATGACAGGCCTTGAACTTACTACTTATCTTAAATCGTTACCGGGATCGGTATTGAGCAAAATAGAACTGATTTCGAACCCACCTTCTTCTTTTGATGCTGCAGGTACGGCAGGTATCATCAACATTAAACTGAAAAGGAATAAAATGCAGGGTTTTAACGGCAATATGAACGTTGGCGGAGGTTATGGCCGTTATGAAAAAGTTTATGGAGGCACCAACCTTAATTACAACATTGGCAAAGTAAGTACCTATTTACGTTTAGATGCTGGCCATTACAACTCGTACAACAGGTTAACACTAAACAGAACTATTGGAGAAGAACAATATAACCAGCTTAATTTCTGGCACCCAGTTACCAATAGCTTAAACTATTCTACCGGTGCAGATTATTTTATCAACGACAAAAATACGCTTGGTATAATGGTTAAGGGTTATACCGCGCCAGAAGAAACGAAGGTAAACAGTAATTCGGTAAACTATAATTCGGCCGGGACGAAAATGGGTGGAACGAGTATGTTCAATCCGCAGAGCAATACCGAAAAAAACCATGCCTTTAATTTAAATTACCGTTTAAAAACAGATACACTAGGTGGCGAACTGGGTGTTGATGCCGATTATGTACGCTATGATAACAGCAGGAACGAAACCTTTACCAACAATTACCTTGATGTAAACGACCAACTGATCGGTGCTCCGATCGATCTGCGCAACAACGGTATGGGCAAGGTATCTATTTATTCGATAAAAGCAGATTACACCTTAAACCTGAACAAAAAATTAAAAATGGAAACAGGCTGGAAAAGCAGTTGGGTGAGATCGGAAAGCGATATACGTTTCGATTCGCTGAAAACTGCAGGCTGGATCACCGATCCGCGCCGTACCAACCTGTTTTTGTACAACGAAAACATCAATGCAGGTTATTTATCATTAGACCAGAATTTTAAAAATTTACAGATCAAGGCAGGTTTACGCGCCGAACAAACTTTGGGAAATGGCAGTTCATCAGGAACAAATACGCTGATCGACAGAAAATACTGGAAGCTTTTTCCAACCGTTTTTGTTTCTTTAAAACTCGATTCGAACAACCTGATTACTGCAGCTTACCGCAAAAGTATTAACCGTCCATCGTATAGCAGCTTAAATCCTTTTACCTTTTATACCGATCCTTATACCGCTTTACAGGGAAATCCATTGTTACAGCCATCGTATGCAAACAGTTTCGAATTTAATTACTCGCTCAAAAATTTCAGGGTGTTAACTTTGAGTTATTCGGTTAACAATGGATCGATATGGGAAGTGGCTTATCAGAACGATGTAACTAAAGAAACAATCTCGAGACCGGAAAACCTGAGCCGAACCACCAACTTTTATATGGCTACAGGGAGCCCGTTTGATATCACCAAATGGTGGAACAACAATACCGAAGTTTCGGCTGGATTTAACCGTACACAATCGGCCGTACAGGGTAATGGATACAATGCCTTTTCATGGAACTGGTCGGTAATGATGGATAATACCTTTACCTTACCTAAAAACTATAGCATAACCACCTATGCTTATTACGATTCGCCTTCGGTTTCGGGCCTATTCCGCAGTTTGGGAAGTTACCAGCTTAATGTAGGTGCGAAAAAAACTTTCTGGAATAAAAATGCAACACTGGCTTTAAAGGTTAACGATATATTTAATACCAGTGCATTTAGGGCAAACCTGGAATATAACAACATTAAAACCTATTGGAAAAACGAATGGGAAAGCCGCAGGGTAAACCTGAGTTTCAGCTATAAATTCGGTAATATGAAAATCAAAACCGCAAGGAAAAGAAGTACCGGAACAAGTGACGAAGAGAACAGGGTTGGGAAGAATTAGAACTCAAAAAGTCGTCATTGCGAGAAGGAACGACGAAGCAATCTTAAAGCGATGGCTAGTAGCGATTGTTGTAAGATTGCTTCGTCGGCTGAAAAAGCCTTCTCGCAATGACGGTATCTCTGAGACAGTATCTCTAAATTAAAGCTTAATCTTCACAAAATATAAACGGTTTCTATCAACCGAATTAGTAAAAGGCAAAATTTTCTGGGCAAAACCACTTGCACCGTTATCTACCACACCAAAATCGTCATCGTTGGAAATCACCAGAATGTTACCCGGCAATAACGCTAAACCTTCTGCCTTATCGTGCGGATAAATAGAAGGAAGGTCTTTTAAAAGATCCAGCACTAAAGTTTTGCTCACAGGTGTAATTCCTGCTCCGCTTAAACCTGTTGCATTGTTCAGTTCTTCTACGGTTTTACCACCATAAAGTTTACCTGTAGCACCATTGTTGGCGTCAGAAATGTCGGTAGCGCCGCTGATATCGATTTTGAAAACTTTTTTAAATGCGGCCGGATTTGTTGCTGCTCCTCCATACAAACCATCACGCTCAATGGTTAAAAAAGTAGTGCTGTTTACCGCAACAATATCGCTCACGCCTGTTAAAGTTATATTATCCATTAAATAAGCGTATTGTTTAGTCGTGCCAGTGGCGATATCGAAAGTTAAAATCCTTAACACAAGCGAATTGGCAACAGCACTTTTAGAAGGATTGTACATGGGCGACTGCATCATGCCCACCAAAGTTTTTCCATCAGGGGTAATGGCTAGGCCTTCCATACCACGGTTCGCTCTTCTATTGGCAAATACTGCCGGAATTTTACGTCCACCGGTTCCTGTTCCAAACGGGTTAATGCGTTCGATGGTTTTACCTGTTGCATCAACGTGTACAATATGCGGTCCGTATTCATCGCTGATCCAGAATGATCCATCAGCTGCCCTTACCAAACCTTCAGAATCGATACCATCAGCACTTGGTGCAATTAACTGTCCGTTTAAATCATAAGCGGTTTCGCCAGAAGCACCCATTCCTTCAGGATTAGGTAATCCATTCAGTTTATTACCGGCAGCATTTTTTAGTTCGATGGTTTGTTCGAGTACCAGTTTGCCATCTTTTAACCTGAATTTACCGATCTGTGGATCAAAATCAGGTTTTCCGATGATGATGGAGTTGGCTAACTGTCCGGCAACGTTCGATCCCCTGTCGGTCATCATGTAGAAAACATCAGGTGAATTAGGATCAGCAGCTACAGCCGAGCCAAAACCACCGTTATATACTTTTACGCCCACAGCAGTGGTAAAAAGTACCGAAGGATCGGAAACTTCGGCCATTGCAGGGTAGGTAAAATCTGTTGGTGTTTCATCGTGGTTCTTTTTGCACGATACCATACCGATAGATGCAGCGGTGATCAGGGTGAGTAGATCTCTTTTCATATTCTTTTTTGAACAAAGCAAGGATCTGGATGTGAAGGCAATGTTAAGGGAATAACAATAATAGTTTTAGCAGAAGAGTTGATCTATCTGTATAAATAGTTTGCGTTTATTGCTGTTGACCATTAAGAAATTAAGGACATTAAGGTTTTATAAATTCTGTATTTTAAGCAAATGACCGAGTGCAAAGGATTAAATGCGATCGTCATCCTGAACTTGTTTCAGGATCTAATTCTGAGCTTATCTCTAAAAGAACTAGATAATAAATCTGTACTAAAAAGACCCTGAAACAAGTTCAGGGTGACGATCCGCTTTGCGAAATACGCGTTAATAATTAACATATCGCTCTTCAAAACTACCATCATCGTATAAATCAATCAGGCCATAACCCGGTGCGGTTTCTCTCCTGTTTCCCTCCCACCATGCACCGGATACGGCACCGTTGCAGAGATAGGTAACACCATTGTAGATTACTTTATCGCGCATGTGCAGGTGCCCGCTTACACATAACTTTACATTTGGGTGCTGATAAAAAAGATTGATGATTTTAGCGGTATCGGTATGCATATCGCCACCCAGCATAGTCCATTTGTTTACAATATCATCTTCGATCATTAACAGGGCTGTAAGAATCGGAATGTGCGACATTACCATCACTGGCATCTTTTTATCGGTACTTTCCAACTCGTTTTTTAGCCAGTTTAATTGTTCATCGCCCAATTTGCCAATGTACCAGGTGTTATCGATATCGAGGTGGGTACTATCCAGTACGATAATTTTCCAGCCGTTTTGTACCAAGCTGTAGTAAGGTTTAACCAGCAGCAATTTATCCATGGCGTATTTTTTACCGTAAAAAACATCGCCTTTGCTATCCTCATTCCACCAGATATCGTGGTTACCCAGGCAATAGCGCACCGGAATACTGCATTCGTTTTTCATGATTTCCTGTACCAGTTTCCATTGACCGTTAATGGTATCGATATTTTCCTTATTCATATCGAAAACAATATCTCCGCCGTTTAAAATCAAATCTACTTTAGGCGATTGGGCCTGTAAATGGTGCAGGCATTTGGCAAACCTCGCTGGTGCATTAAATTGGTTTTTCAGGTGGATATCCGTTAAGTGAGCTACCCGTAAAACAGCTTTTTTATCTGTTACTAACGAAATTGAGGGCAATGCTGGCAGCAAAAACAGGCCACCTATATTTTTGAGTGCAGATCTTCTTTCCATTATGTTTTATTTGTGGGTTAAAATTAACAAGGCTATGTTACCTTAACATGAATTAAAAAAGCGGTGCTGTGGATTAATAAATTTAACCACAGATAAAAAGGATGCACACAGATATAAATCCGTGTTTATCTGTGTGCATCTGTGGTTAAAATTGACTCATTTAGCTTTTGCTAAACGGTAAGCTTTGATGATTTTATGAAAAATCTGGTTGTTAGCATAAACGCCGTCGAAATTCTGCGAGCCCGGGCCATAAGCAAAAACGGGCACCAAAATACCGGTATGATCGTTGGTACTGAATTCGCCCCTTACCATCCCTTTTTCTGCTGCACCATCTAAAAGTGTTAATCCGCCTGTTTCATGATCAGCAGTTACAATAACCAATGTTTCGCCATCCTGATCGGCAAAACGCAATGCTTCGGCAATGGTACGGTCGAAATCATGCAGTTCGGTAACGAGATAAGGTAAATCATTGGCATGCCCTCCGTAATCAATCTGCGCACCTTCGGCCATGATAAAGAAACCAGTTTTATTTTTCGATAAAATCTGGATGGTGTGCAATAACGATTTTTTAAGCATATCGCCACGGCCTTTTATTGCAGGCCGGGTAGCCGAATCATCCAGTAATACCAGTTGTTTGCCCGCATTTTGCTTTTCAAAATCAGTTAAACTGTTGCTTACCTTAAAGCCTTTTGTTTTTAAATCGGCCAAAAGATTGCTGTTCTTATTCTGTTCGAATGCTTTACGGTTAGAACCAACCAAAATTTCAGTCTTGCTGGTTAACAGATCGTTTGCTATTGCTTCGTTGTAAGAACGATCGAGCTGGTGCGCATAAAAAACTGCCGGCGTTGCATCGGTAATATCGCCTGCACTGATGATACCACTTTTTACGCCGAAACCGGCCAAAGTATCAACCAGATTGGTTTTATTCTGATCATCAGGCCCCATGCCAATGTAACGGTTATTGGTTTTATAACCTATTGCCATGGCACTACCGCCCGCAGCCGAATCGGTATTACCGGCATCGGCCGCAGCAGTTTCAGAAAAACCAATGTTATGGAACCTTGCCATATTCAGGTCGCCATGGTTGGCAATTAATCCGGCGTGGATTGCAGCCAGTCCCATTCCATCACCTATTAACAAAATAACATTTTTAGGCGCTTTATTTTGTCCGTCTGATTGATATGTTGGAGTATAAGGCGTATAAGGTGTCGGGTTGGTATAACTGAGTTTATCCTGATGCAGATAAAAATCTTTCAGTTTGGTCGGTTTATCTGTATTAATCCAATCTGCACCAAGCCTTTCGAGTACAATCCAGGTGTTCGGACTATCCTGCGAGGCCCAGAAACGGAAAGGTTTGCCCTTTTGGTGCGCATTGTTGATTGCCGCCCTCATTTTTACCTCATCTGTTTTGGTTGGGTTGCCTTTTCCATTCCATACGGTATGGTTTTTCAGGTCATCGCTGATCATAGCTACCCTTGCCAATTGCGCCTCGGTATAAAAGGTTGTTGGCCTGCCGTCGAAAGATAATTGCTCATCATAATCCTTAAAATCGGCCGGAGCAGGCATATCGCCGCTAATGACAATTTTTATGGCATTGGCATTCTTTTTTGCATCGAATACTTCTCCATAAGCTTCGAGTTCTTTCAGCAATACTGGCAATACGTGTTTGTAATCTTCTTTTACATCAACCACCAATTGCAATTTTAAAGCCGCATTGGCATAAGGATGATTTCCTTTTGCTTTAAAAAACTGTGCAAGCGGATCGAGGTATATTTTTTTAAGTGTAAAGCCGGATTTGATTTCTGAAGCCTCGTGCGCTACAAATAGTGCTCCGTCTTTTAAAAAAACATCGGCTTCGATAGATCCCATTTCGGCATAATAAGCAGTTAAAAGCGGGATTTCCTGTTTATAATCGTTATGACTGTGCCCGCGGTTTGCATTTAATTTTACCTGGGCAGATGCGCTTTGCAGCCCCAGCATAAATGCCAGCGCTGCAAAGTTTATCCCTATTCTTTTTACCATCCCGGATTTTGTTTAATTACACCTGCACTGTTATCGATCTCTCTTTGTGGTACTGCCCAAACATCGTGTACCTGTGGGTTAAAAGTTCTTGCCGGCCAGATTACAGTGCCGTCAAAATCGTGCAATGGTTTAGCATAAGCAGCCTGTGCATCACCCCATCTTACCAAATCGCGGTGACGGTCGGCCCACTCGCCTGCCAGTTCGTTACGGCGTTCGCGTTTAAGGTCGTCAATCGTCATTCCTGTTTTAGTCCCCAGGCCTGCACGTACCCTGATTTTGTTCAGTTCGGTATCGCCAGCTCCTGCACCACTTAAATTAATAGCTGCTTCGGCTTTGATCAACAATACCTCGGCATAACGCATTAAAGGCACGTTTAAGTCGGTTGTTCCATTATCACCGTTAGGATTAACGTGTGATGGAATAGGATTAGCGTAAGAAAACGGCTCCATGTATTTTTTAAACTGGTAGTTTGAGGTTGCACCAGCATCTTTAGTGAAACTGCGCTCTGCCCCGAAGAATGTAAATTTATCGCCAGGTTTTAAGATGGTAGCTTCCCTGCGCTGATCGCCGGTTTCGTACGAATCATAAAGTTCTTTGGTTGGCAGGTAATAACCCCATCCGTTATAAATACCCCAGGCTTTATTGGTTAACATTACGCCTGGTAACTTGCTGCCCCAACCTGTACCGCCACCGCTCGGTGTACAAACCACCGACCAGATATACTCTTTAGACCAGTTGTTGGCTGCTTTGAAAACATCGGCAAAACCAGTATTAACTAAATCGTGCTGACCTGAATTAATTACCATATCGGCATATTTTGCAGCGTTGGCATAATCTTTTTTGTACAGATACACTTTAGATAAATAAGCCCAGGCAGCCGTTTTATGTGCTTTACCATAATCGGCAGGTTTCATTGCCGAAAACAAAGGAAGGTTATCAGCCGCTTTTAACAATAATGAAATGATGTAATCGTAATTTTCGTTTACATTTTTTGCACGGGCAATGGGTACCGAAGGATCGGTTTCGGGGGTAACAATCGGAACACCGGCTTTATCGTTTCCGTAGTTTGCGGCCAATTGGAAGTATACCAAACCAGCATTGAAATAAGCATCACCAATGATCTGTTTCTTTAACGTTTCGTCCATGTTGATACCCGGTACATTGATAATAATATCGTTGGCACGTTTAATAATGGCATAACGCATGCTCCATTGGGTTTCGGTATAACCACCACCAATATAGCTACGGTTAAAGTTTTTAATGTTATCAGCCTCTGGCTTGTTACGGCCAGTAACCATATCATCGCTGGCATTGATAAACCAGAACATACCACGGCCATAAAAATCTTCGGCGTTGTAGTTATCATACATTCCGCCTTCGGCTTTCAAAGCATCTTCTTTTGTTTTCCAGAAATTCTGTGCCGATGGAGAACCTTCGGGCGTAATATCAAGCTGTTTGGTACATGAAGAGAAAACAGCAAGTGCGGCAAATGCCATATATTTTAAATTCGTTTTCATTGTTGTTGTGATTATAGATTTACACTTAAACCAAGGATGAAGCTTCGTGCCTGCGGATAACGGCCAACATCTAATCCGTTGTTGTCCATACCGATCTCCGGATCAAAGCCTGTATATTTAGTAATGGTGAAAAGGTTGTTTGCCGTGGCATAAATCCTTACGCCACCTGTTTTTAATTTATTGGCAATCGATTTTGGCAAACTGTAACCCAGGGTTACGTTGCGGATACGCAGGTAAGAACCATCTTCTACATAAAAATCCGAAGCGTTAAAGTTTCCATTGGCATCACTTGTCGAAATAATCGGCACTTTACCACCTGGGTTTTCCGGCGACCATGCATCTAAAATTCCTACCAGTTTGTTGTATGAAGGACCGCTGGCGCTATAAGTGGTACGTTTTACAGCATTAAACAGTTTATTTCCCTGTACACCTTGTGCGAAAATATTAAAATCGAAGTTTTTGTATGTAGCATTAAAGCTCAATCCATAAGAGAAATCAGGATAAGCACTACCTGCAAAATAACGGTCTTTGCTATCAATTGATCCATCACCGTTGATATCTACAAATTTAAAATCACCTGCTTTTGCATTCGGCTGGATTTTTTGTCCGCTGGCATTTTTGTAGTTATCAGCTTCTGCCTGACTCTGGAAAATACCATCCGTTTTTAGCACATAATAACTGTATAACGGCTGCCCTACCCTAATGGCAAGTGGTGCAAGCTCGTTACGGAAGTTGGTACCTACCGCAATGTTTTCTAAACCTGGAGCCAGTTCTTCTACTTTGTTGTTAATTTTAGTCAGGGTAGCATTTACTGAATAGGTGAAAGCTGTATTTTTTTCACTGTTGTAGGTTAGACCCAACTCAATACCTTTATCTTTTACAATACCTGCATTAATGGTCTGTGTGTTTAAACCGGCCGTTCCGGGAAGGGCCCTGGTTAAGATCATTTTGTTGGTTTCTTTGATAAAGTAATCGGCCACTAAATTAAATCTGCCAAATACCGCTAAATCAAGTCCAACGTTGGTTTGTTTCGATTCTGCCCAGGTAAGGTTTTTGTTGGCCAATACCGTTTGTACATAACCGTTCTGTAAAGTTGGCGTTTGTCCGAAATAACTTTGCGTAGCATTTAACAAAGGATTAACCGCTGATGAAGAAAGACTTCCCAGATTACCTAAGATACCATAACTAGCCCTTAATTTAAGTTCGTTTAACCAGCTGGTGTTCTTTAAAAAGTCTTCTTTGCTGATTACCCAACCTGCAGAAACCGATCCGTAATTTTTGAACCTGTTTTCTTTGGCCAACATTGATGAACCATCGCGACGACCAATTAATGATAAAAGGTATTTTTCGCCATAGTTATAATTGGCTCTTAAAAATAATGAAGAAAGTGCTTTTGCATCAAAATAACTTGATGATGGCTGAATTACGGTTGCATTTACCAAATACCTGTACTGCGCCGATTCGTCATCAAAACCTGCACCCGATGCATATAAACCGCTGCTTTTGGTTTTCTGGAAGGTATAACCACCGGTAAATTCTAACTGGTGCTGGGCAAAAGTAGTTTTATAGTTTAAAATCTGCTCTGCTAAAAAGTCGTTGGCCTTATCGCTTCTTTCAACCAAACTATTGCTTAACACCGGTTTTCCAACCTCTGGTCTTTTAGGCGTAAAGCTTTTAAATGCAGCGTCAGATTTGGTAACGCTTAAATTAGATCTGAATGTTAAACCTTTCGCCAGTTTAACATTGGCATAAGGGTTAATCACCAACACATTTACCGGGTTGTTGATATCGATACGCATTAAATCGGCAACAGGGTTAACAATATCACCATAATCGCCCGCATAAGGGCCTGGTAAACCTGCAAAACTGCCGTCGGCATTATAAGGTGTAGCATTTGTAGGGTAATAAATTGCCGAAAGTAAAGCACCGGTATAATCGCTGCTGGTATTGGCACCGTTTCCGTTGGTGCTGCTGTACGATAGGTTTTCGCCTACTTTTAACCAATCGGTAACTTCGTGTTCGGTATTGATCCTGAAATTGTAACGTTTGGTTTTGGTATTTAACACAATCCCTTCTGCATTACGGTAATTGAAACTCAGGTAGTAATTCGATTTCTCGCTACCACCGTTTATAGCAGCATTGTAATCCTGTAATAATCCATCTCTAAAAACTTCGTCCATCCAATTGGTACGCGTAACCTGTCCGTCAGGGTATTTAGTGGCATCAAAAGAAGGCAAAATCGTAGTTCCGCCGTTTTTAGCAGCTGTTGCTGCCACTTGCGAACGTTGCTGCGCATTTAACGATTCTAGTTTTTTCCACGCGCTCTGTTGTCCGATTTTAGCATCGAAACTGATCTGCATTTTACCGTTTTTACCTTTTTTGGTTGTAATCAATACCACACCGCCTGATGCCCTTGCACCATAAATGGCTGCAGATGCATCTTTTAACACCGAGATTGATTCGATATCGTTAGGGTTGAGGTTTGGCGTACCCGAAAAAATAGATCCATCGATTACATAAAGTACGTTTTCACCATTGATACCACCTGCACCGCGGATGTTGATACGTGGGGCTGAGGTTGGATCGCCACCCTCGTTGGTTACAATTACACCAGGGGTTTTACCGGCCAGTACCTCACCT
This sequence comes from Pedobacter sp. UBA5917, assembly GCF_002432345.1. GTDB lineage: Bacteria > Bacteroidota > Bacteroidia > Sphingobacteriales > Sphingobacteriaceae > Pedobacter. Next base: position 2,864 of record NZ_DJDT01000016.1, on the reverse strand, counting down.
ACGCTGTTTAATGAGCGTGAAGAAAGTTTATCCAAACCCACAATGCTGATTGCACCGGTTAAGGTTTCTTTCTTTTGAGTACCGTAACCTACCACCACCACATCGGCAAGGGTAGAACGTTCTTCTTTCAGTACAATATTGATCACCTGGTTTTCGCCAACTTTTACTTCTTTGGTCTGATAACCGATCATTGAGAACGAAAGCATGGCATCGGTACCCACTTCGATACGGAAGGCACCGTTTCCATCGGTAATGGTACCGCTCTGTGTGCCCAATACTTTTACCGAAACGCCCGGAAGCACCAAACCGGTAGTATCGCGTACTACCCCGGTGATAATCCTGTCCGGTTTGTTCATCACCGCGTTGTTCAGGATTACGTATTCGCCTTTTTCCAAAACCTGAAGGCCAAGTCTGTCTAAAAGTGATCTTACCGGTTCAGTAGTAAATTCGCCACTTACAAACATATTTTTCTGTTGTAACTGATCGGGGTTGTATACAAAGCTAAGTCCGGTACGCGATTCGATTTCTTTGATGATTTCGGTCATTTTACGGCCTTTGTTTATCGTAATGCTAACCGTGGTTTTCTCTAATTTTTGCGCCATACCTGCCGAAGCGAGGATAGAGCTGCAAAAGATGCAGAGGATTGTAAATGTTAAACATGAGTATTTCATGATCTTATAAAGAGCTGGTGTCCTCTTAGCGGAGGTTGTTTTCATTGCTTAATTTGTTTGATTTTGTTTTTTGTAAAGCTTTAATTATGCTGGCCCTGCGACCAGAAAGAAAGATTGCGGCAACCGATCTGACCGGTACCGTAGATAATTTCTATACCATATCCTTATCTCATCTGTATATATTAAATGTTTTATGATTTTTTGATCCATTGAACCTGAGGTGGTGGAGACTGCAGATAATATCCAGAATCTCCTCCGGCGATTGTTTGCTACTAAAAGAAGCAGTTGTTTTAAGTTTAGCCAAAGTGCTGTCGTTCAGCAAAATTTTAATGCTGTAGGCATACTGGAGTTTGTTGATTACCTGATCGAGGGTTGTGCCATCAAAAGCAAACTCAACAAAAGCAAGGGCCTTGATTTTACGGATAGCAGCACGATCGGCCTTTTTATCATAAGTTAAAGCCTCATCTTTAACCAGTGTGCCCAGGTTCTTATTCTTATTGCTTACAGCAACTTTACCCGTCACTACAGCAACTTCGAACTGCTTACTGGCCTGGTATGATTTTACTTTGAAAGAGGTGCCTAAAACTTTAATATCGATTCCTGATGCGGTATGTACAGTAAAAGGTCTGTTTTCCTGGTGGGCAATATCAAAAAAAGCTTCGCCTTCTTTTAATGCAATCTGGCGGTTGTTTGAAGCAAATACTTTAGGGTAGCTTAATTTTGCAGATGGGCCAAGCAATACCATCGAACCATCCGAAAGCGTAATGCGCTTATGCTCCGTTGATCCGGTAACCACGGTAAGTTGAATTTCGGCTGATTTTTCTGGGCTACTGATTTTCCATATGGTTAACCCAAGCGTAACCATCAGCAATATTGCAGCGGCAATTTTGCCAAAGTATTGAAGTTTTAATACTTTAGTGGCTTTTGGCTTTTCGTACATAGCCGCATTAAGACGAACAAACATCTGTTCTCCTATTGCAGCTTTTTGATCGGCTGATACTACATTTTTTAAATCGAGCGTGGCATACCACTCTTCAACCTTTTTTTGTTCTTCCGGACTTGCCTGCTTATCGAGATATTTCTGCAGCAGTTCCTTTGCCTGTTCTTCTGTCATTTAAATACATGTCAGTTGAAAAGCAAAGAGGTACTAACCAAAAATGTTATCAGTAAATTAACTTTATGTTAAGCCGATTAAAGCAGCAATTAAGAGGATATAGGAAAGACTTTTTTTGAGGAGTTTTAGGGCAGCAGAGATCTGGTTTTTCACAGTCTGGACAGAAATATCCAGTTCTGAGGCGATTTCTTTGATGGATTTCTCCTGTTTTCTGCTCATCGAAAAAACCTGCTGCATTTTTTCGGGCAGTAATGCAATAGCGGCATCTACCTCAAGATGGAGCTCCTTTAATATCAGTTTATCATCAGCAGCAATGGTATCTTTTTCGTCCATCAATGCCGCAAGTGCCGTTTGGTGTTGTTCTTTAAGGTTACCTGATCTGAAATAGTTGATTACTTTATATTTTACGGCACCATGCAGGTAAGCGCCTAAACTTGCCGACAGGTTAATCGTTTTACGATTTTCCCACAGCGAAATAAAAATCTCCTGGGTAATATCCTGTGCCAAAGCTGCATCGCCCGTTTTTTTAAGGGCAGCATCAAAAACATCTTCCCAGTAAACCCGGTAGATTTCTTCCATGGCCTGATGGCTTCCGCACTGTAAAGATGAAAGTAAAGTTTCGCTCAAGGGATGCTGCTTTTTCGCAGCAAAGCTACCAGCTCAATATTCCCTTATTATTAACAAATCTTAAAGAGTAGATAATGTAAGATGGAATAAGTCCGAAAGTCAGAGGTCCGAAGTCGGAGGTTTGGGTGATAAGCGATAACCCGGTGGTTAATGAGGGAAGAGGGAAAATGGATGAGGGAATAAGTCCGAAAGTCAGAGGTCCGAAGTCGGAGGTTTGGGTGATAAGCGATAACCCGGTGGTTAATGAGGGAAGAGGGAAAATGGATGAGGGACATCATTCTGCGTTGATCAGCGATATCCGCGGGAAACAAATTGTCTATAAAACGGCGTCATCTCGACCGGAACGCTACCTGTATCGATTTTACATCAGTAGTGGAATAAAGATCCTTCGACTCCGCTCAGGATGACAGACTTAATAAAAACGGCGTCATCTCGACCGGAACGCAGTGGAG
>NZ_DJDT01000293.1 GCF_002432345.1 Pedobacter sp. UBA5917 | reverse complement strand
TCCGTGCCTCCGGGGCTAAACGTATCCTGTATCTGCGTATTCTGTGTAATCAGCGGGAAGCAAATGAGAGATCCTTCGACTACGCTCAGGATGACAAGTGAGGAAAATGTGAGCAGAACGGTGGCTTTGGATATTCCGTGTAAATCTGTGCCTCCGTGGCTAAACGGATCCTGTATCTGCGCATTCTGTGTAATCAGCGGGAAACAAATGAAAAATCTTTCTACCGTGCTCGGGATGACAGCTAATGAAAATAGATCATCTTATTTAGAATTGATATAAATAATATCGTATATTTGTTCTATCCCATGATTAATATTAACTAACCGGAAAATGATTGTAAAGGCAAGAATAGAGCATCAGAAAGATTTTCTGTTCATGGAAGAAATTCCAGATACGTATGTTCCCGATCACCGATTATCCGAAAAATCAATAACCATAAAAGATGCTCCTGTGGGGATCAAAAATTATCAGCTCTCAACAAATGGTCTGTTTTTGGTGCATTCGGAAATGAAATTTGATGGTCCGGCCCGTATCCTCACTGAGGTAGAAGGGGAGGCTATTACCAGTCAGTTTATTTTTAGCAATAAAAACAGTGCGAATCCCAACGGCAAACAATCGGCCAAATACGGACGCAGCCGGCATAATATCCGCTATATTCCTTCAGCAAAAGAAGCTTATGATGTTAAACCTGATGTAGAATTTGTTTATTTTCTGATTGTTTTATCAAAGGATTACTATTTACGTTTAGTTGATCTGTATTCGCCATTGCACGAGCAGTTTGTACAGGAAATGGAGAAAGGAATTTCAACATCTTTTGCCGAACACGATCTTTTTATGACGCCCGAAATGCGCAGATCTATCGAAGCGATCATCTCATGCAGGCAGGACGGTGAATTAAAACGACTTTTTACCGATGCACGGATAACCGAGCTAATTATGTACCAGCTTGAACAGTTTAGCCAACATATACAGGGTGGGAGAGAATCACTACTCGATCGCGACATCCCCAAACTGGAAGAAGCCCGCGAGATTTTAGAACGCGATTATATCGATCCGCCAACACACAAACAGCTTTCCAAAATGATCCTGCTAAATGAATTTAAACTTCGTACAGGATTTAAAAAATATTTTGGCAGTACCATTTACGATTTCGTAACCCGATTACGGATGGAAGAAGCCAAAAGATTGATTTTGGAAGAAGGCAAAAACATGTACGAAGTAGGTGTAAATGTTGGTTTTAAACACCAGGCCAGTTTTACCAATGCCTTTAAAAAATATTATGGCATATTGCCTAGTGATGTGCGGCTCTGATCTTATAAAGGATTAACCGCGATCCTGCACTCTGTGCTTCGGCTATACCGGCGGCTTCCATCAGTTTGAGGTTGCTGTACACGCAGCCGATGCTAATGGGCATTTTATCTTCTTTAAGCATTAGCCATAGCGATTCGGGATGGGTAAAATCACTTACTTCCAGTAATTTAAAGGCAATCCATAGCCTTTTTTCCGAAAATAATAAGCGTTTTAACCTGCAATAGTCGTTTATGGTTTTTAAAATGGTTTCTTTAAATACATCTGTACAGGCCGATTGAGGTAGCTGGCCGATACTTTGTGCCGTATTGAATAGTTTTTGAATGTTTTCCATAGGTAGCGGAGATTTAAATCTTTACAGATTGGAGGTTGATTAATTCATCGGTTTCGGTAGTTTTTAATTTATAAACAGGTTGATGCGGGGCTTGCAGATTGGAATTGAATTTTGCCGCATCCAGTTTAATTTCTTTTGGTACAATAACGGTTTTTAGGCTGCTTTGGTCGGTATAGGCCTGCGCATGGATGCCAAATGCGGTGTACATGTGTTGTGGCGTAAGTACCTGTACCGGGGTGCCATCCCACCATTTACGGCCATCTTTTAAAATAATGATACGGCTGGCATATTGCGCAGCAAGGTTAACTTCGTGTAGTACTACAATAATCATATAACCTTTTTTTGCCATCGCAGCAGCTATAGCCAGGGTTTGGTGCTGAAACTGAAGGTCCATGTTATTGGTGGGCTCGTCCAGCAGTAATACGGCATCCTTGTTATCCCACAGCTGTGCCAAAACCCTTGCCAGGTGCACCCTTTGTTGTTCGCCGCCCGAAAGGCTTAACATCGATCGGTCGGCAAGGTCGGTTAAACCGCACAATTCCATGGTTTCAAGCATTGCAGTTTGGTCGTTTTTTGCAGATGCGTGGCTTTTAAAACCATATCTGCCCATCATAACTACTTCTTTTACCGTAAAAGCCATCGAAATGGGGTTATGCTGCTGCAGGTAAGCCCTTTTAGTGGCCAGAATTTTCCGTTTATAAGCTGCAAGGTTCTCGCCGTAGAGCATAATGCGTCCGCTATCCGGTTTTCGTTCGCCTGAGAGCAAGCGCATCAGGGTTGATTTACCCGCACCGTTCGAGCCTAAAAGCGCAACCATTTCGCCCGGCCTGATACTGAATGAAATATCTTTTAAAAGTGGCCTGTTATTTAATTTATAACTGATGGATTCTACTCTAAGCATAATTTAATTCACTAATTTCTTTTTGTCTTTAATGAGGATATATAAAAATATGGGCGTACCCATTAAAGCGGTAACCACACCGATAGGCAATTCTATGGGCTGAACAATCAACCTCGACACCATATCAGCAAGCGTGAGCACCAAAGCCCCCATTAATGCCGAAACCGGAAGTACAAAACGGTGATCTACACCGCCCAGTAAACGCGTGAGGTGGGGGATGAGCAAGCCGATAAAACCGATAATGCCCGAAACGGCTACAGAGGCTCCAACAGCCATAGTTGCCAGTACCACCACTGATATTTTGATGCGGTTGGGGTTTAAGCCGATCAGCTCTACCTGACTTTCGCCAATGGCAAATAAATTTAATCCTCTTGATAAAAAAGGGAGTCCGATTACGGGAATAAGTACAAAAGGAAATAAACAGCTTACATTTTGCCAGGTGGCACCTCCCAAACTGCCCATCATCCAAAAGGTAATGCTGCGGAGTTTCTGCTCATCGGCCAGATAGGTTACCAATCCGGTTAAAGCACCCGCCATGGCATTAATAGCAATACCGGTAAGCAGCATGGTAGAAACATTGGCCTGTCCGTTTACTTTCGAAAGGTTATACACCAGCATAGCAGTTAGGCCTGCGCCGGCAAAAGCACCAAAAGCCAACAGGTAATAACCTAATAGCTGGCTTAAGCCCGAAAATAGCAAAGTTTCGAAAGCAATGATCAATACGGCCATTAATGATGCCCCGGCCGATATGCCTACCAGGCTTGGCTCGGCCAAAGGGTTTCTGAATATGCCCTGTATGGCCGCACCTGATATGCCCAAAGCGGCACCAACCAGAACGCCCATTAAGGTGCGCGGCAACCTGATCATCATAATTACACCTTCATTCATTTCGTGGTTGGTACCGCCAAAAACAGTAAAACCCATCGTATGGGTAAGGGTATCAATTACTTCTTTTAATGGAATGCGCATAGCACCCAGGGCAAGGGAGAAGCAGATGGAAACCAGTAAACCTGCACCAAGGCAGGAATAAATAATCGTTCTTTTCATTATAAAATACGGTTATTTAGTGCTTTAATGGCTTCGGGTAAACGGTTACTGAAGTTGATGAGCAAGGGGCCGTTCATTTCTACTATCCTTTTGTTTTTTCCGGCATTGGTATAGGCTACGCCTGGCAGGTCTAAAAAGGCCTCCCTGCCACCTAAACTGCTTAGTCCGAAATCGAACATCAGGATTACATCCGGGTTGCTTTTAATTAGCGCTTCGGTAGTGTAGGGTTTAAAATCGCTGAATTCCTGTATCGCATTTTTACCTCCTGCCAGTTTAATAATCGCATCAATACTGCTGCCTTTTCCGGCCACGTTCATGGTACCTACACCACGGGCATAAATAAACAATACTTTCGGACTCTTATTTCCCTTTTTTAATTGACTTAAAGCAGTATTAACGCTGTTTTCTGTTTTTTGTGCGAGCTGTTCGCCACGGGTTTTATCGCCAATGGCTGCGGCAATCTGCCTGATAAATTTTGTGGCCCCTTCAACTGAAAATTCCTGACGAATGCTTACCACTTTAATGCCGAGTGATTTAAACTGATAAAGATTTTCTTTAGAGAAATCGCCTTCGGGAACCAGGATAAGATCAGGACGGAATGCGGTAATACTTTCAACAGAGAACGAGCGGTTGCGGCTCACTTTAGGCAACTTGTTAATTTCTTCGGGCGATACACTGGTTACATCGGTGGCTAAAATACTTTTGCCATAACCTAATGCATTAACCGTTTCGCTAATGGCACTGCTCAAGGTAATAATACGTTTTGCCTGTGCTGCTGCCTGTTGCAGTACAAAGGAAAAAGAAAGGGTAACTAATATAATGTAATACTTTTTTAGGCTCATGTAGGCTTTGTTATGGAGACAAAAAAAGTGTTTAATTAATCTAAATACAAGTATTTAAGCCTCGAATGATATTTATCCCAAACGTATTTTTTTGAGGAAAGTGTTACTGTGTTATAGTTTTATTTTATTGATAATCAATTGTTTAATGTGTTTTTGTTGTGATTTAATCTCCAGATTTGTGCAAAATAGAGGCCGAAAAAATACGCTTTGAACAAAAGAAAATACGGATTGCACAAATTAAAATACGGATTGCACAAACCATTTATGGCGCTTAATATGGATGTTTGCAGTGTTCTTATTTAGAATGATTAAAAATAATATCCGCAATGAAGCACATAAAATATCCTTGTAGGTTCAATATAAAAACAGCCGCTGCCGGCCTGTTGCTTTTAACAGTTGCTTTTGGTTCGTGCAAGAAAGATGAACTGGATCCGAACGAGGTTTTACAGGATGGTAAAAGTGTGGTAATTACCGACCTGGCGGGTGATACACAAGCAGCAATGGGAAGTGGAACGCCAGGTAAAGAATTACGTCCTTTTTTTACTTTTCTTTTCCGGTTTAGGGATCAGAAACAGATCTGGATCCGCAATGCTGCCGATTCGGCACAATGGCTGAAAACAAAAGATTGGGATATAGCTTTCACCGGACCATACAACAGTGAGGTTTATGTTAACGATAAAGATTATCAGTTTAATCCCGGTTTCGGCGGAACGGCAAAAAGTGCAGTGATATTGTTGCAACAGGGTTATGATACGGTTAACCAGGCACCATCCGACGAGGCTTTTAATGCCAGCGAAGTAACCAAAATTGGATGGGCATCATCTGCCGCCTCAAACGGATGGTTTTTTTACAGCCTTAATACACACATTATGCAGGCCATACCCAACCGTACTTATGCCATCAGGCTACCAGATGGTAAATATGTCAAACTGCAGCTGATTAATGCCTACAAGGGCAATCCGCCAAGTGTTACCGATTTAAACTGGCCTGCACCATATTATACTTTTAAATATTATGTGCAGCAGGATGGAAGCAAAAATTTACAGACCAAATAATAAAATGAATACAACGATTACCATAAACAAAAACATGCTAAAATGGGTTTCGGCCTGTTTGGTATTGGGTTTACTTTTTACCAGTTGCAAAAAAGACGAAATCGTTTCGCCTGAGCCAGAAAAAGTGGTGCCGACCCATACCGAAGGTGGTACACCATATTACAAACTGCAGCGCATCGAAAATTTGGCTGTAGAAACGGATGATGCCAACCCCACGGTACCGCCAACAGCTGTTTTGTTCAGTTTAGAAACCAAAGCAATTATTCCCTTATTGTACACCAAAACCAATCGTTGGGATATTTGCTTTAACGACCTATACAATAGTTTTATAAGCTGCAACAACGGCCAGTCGAGTACCAGTTTGGGGGCCGGAAGCACAGGTACTGGCGGGATAGCCATACTACAGAAACCGTTTAACGAAGTTACCGACGTACCCGCAGATGGTACGTTAAGCATCACTAAAACGATCGGTACCGACGACGAAGGCGACTTTGGACAGGGCATTGGCTGGTACCTGTACGATTTTATCGGGACCAAAAGGGGGGATGGCAGTTATGATAAACAGCATGTGGCTTATGCCATGCCCGAAAAACGTACCATTATTGTCCGTACCGCTAAAGGTGATTATGCGAAAATCAAAATGATAAGCTGTTATAAAGATGCCTTTACTGCCGACAAATGGTTCAGAACCACCCCGCACATGTATTTCACCTTCGAATTTGTAATCGTACCAAAAGGAAGTACAAAATTCGAAATCAAATAAACCCACATAAATCAATATCCATATTAAAATGAAGAATAAATTAACGCAACTGCTTTGTATGATATTAACAGTTGCTACGCTTGCCGCCTGCAAAAAAACAATTGGTCTGGAACCACTTCCGGCCAATAAAATCACCGAATTTAAGGTGGCCGTATCCGACGGAAATATTTTTGGTGCCATTGATGAAACCGATAAAACAATTACACTCTATTTGCCATATTATTACGAACTGGATGTAATTGAGCCTGTAATCAAACTTTCGGCAGGAGCTAAGCTGAGCGAAACCCTTGCCCCGGTAGAGGTTCTGGATACCAAAAAAACTTATACCGTAATTGCTGCCGATCAGACTACTTCTACTTATAAACTGATCATTAAACTCAATCAGATCTCGCCTCTGGTATTAACCGAGCTATCAACTTTCACTGCAACATCAACAATGGCAATTGGTACCTACGATATACGGGTTATGGGTAATTTTAATGTTTCTGACCTTAAAAAGGTGAAGGCCTATCTAGTAGATAAAACAGATAAGGAGTATGAGTTGGCACCGAGTCTTTCACTCGGAACCCCAGGCGTATCGGTTACTTTAATAGGTGGTGTTAAAACTTATGCTTATGGTTATTTACAGGTTCCACAAACTTTGGATACGGGAACTTATAAGGTAAGGGTAAAAGTACAGGCCTTAACTGCGGAAATGAAATATCCGGTAAAAGTAGTTTATGGCAGGCCTGGGATTAATTACGGTCCGGTTACCGTTAAACAGGGAGAGACGTTTAAAATTGTTACAGGAGGAGTGGTGTTTAACGATTTCAAAGAGTTTTATATCGTGGTTAACGGCCAGAAAACACTTTTACCCATTGTTTCTTACACCCGTACCGAGGCGGTAATCCGTGTTCCCGATACCGTACCGCCAGGAGTATATACACCCACAGCAGCTTTTGGAACATGGCCATTATCAACCCTGAACTGGGCCGTTACGGTAACTGCAAAATAACAGTCTATTTATCATTCAATTATGAAAAACGATTCGGGAGAGTATTCCCATTTATATAACAAAAATCATAAATCTAAAAAAAATGAAAATGAAATTTTTAAAACTTACGTTCGCCGTTGCAACTTTGGCCATATTAGGAACCGCTTGTAAAAAAGATGCTGTTCAACCAGATAATAAACTTGCCTTACAGAATACTACTGCTGCCCTTGCTGTAGGCGATACCGAAGCAGGTGTGGTAAACAATTCATCAACTTCACCTACTTCGTGGACTGCGGTTGGTTACGATTTATTGAACAATGTTGTTGCAAGCTCTGGCAACCAGGTTAATTTCGACAGCAACTTTAACGGGAACATTACCCCGGTAACAGGTTTTTATCTTGGTTATTACGATTCACCTTCTGTAACCAATGTTACCGGCATCACTTTAACCGATGTTTCTTCAGTTACACTGGATGTAAGCACTTTGGGCAGCAATACTACTACTGTTGTTGGATGGTACAATTACGATAGGGTTAACCGTACCATTACTCCTGTGGCGCAGAGATATGCTGTTGTAGGTAACGGTTCAACAATTGCCGGTTCAACCAGGCTTTATGTGGTTCAGCTTGATGGTGTAACTACTTCTGGTACTTACAACACAACCGTTAATTTCCACACTAAGAGATTAAAATAAGGAATAGCTTAATTAAGGGAAATCCTTAATTAAAAAGATAAAAAAGGGACGAAAACACGACTTATCGTCCCTAAAAATCATAAATAAACCCAAATAAGGGAATAATCCCGAATCGTTTTAAAAATATCAGCCTTGGCTTAGGCCATATTTGCGGGCTCTAAACTGCAAATCTAATAATTATTGATTATGAATACAATATATAAACGCTTCTCTACCAGTTCATACTATCTTTTGCTTTTTTGTCTATTAAGCATATTCAGTGCCTGCAAAAAAGAATATGAAGATTTTCCTTATGCCGACATTGTAAGCTTTACCATAAAAGATGCAAACGGAAATCCATTGAAGGCCGTAATCGACGAAAAAAATCTTACCATATACTGGCCATCAGGTCAGGCTGTGCCAGATAATATTGTGCCCAGCATTGTGGTATCAGAAAGGGCAAATGTTAGTCCTGCTTCGGGCCAAAGTGTGGCTTTTAAAGAAACAACCAGGTTTGTGGTAACCGCGCAAAACGGTACAACGAAAGAATATCTGATTAAAAAGGTGATCAATCAGCCGCTGCTTAAGATTAATATTTCTTCGGGGGTTTTGGTATATAACACTAAAAATTTTGTAACCAGAGGGAGCAATATTAATGTTACCGGCGATAATATTATTGCCAATAAAGAACAAACTAAAGCTTTTTTGGTCAATACGGCCAATAATACCGAAAAAGAAATTGCCATTGCAACAATAACACCAATTGCACTAAGCGCAACAGTTGATACTAGCGTACCGGATGGCACCTATCAATTAAAAATCGTATCGGGCCAGAGAAGTGTGGTTTTAGAACGCACATTCGGTGTAGCCAATAGCCGCCCAGCCATTACGCCGGTAGAACTAAGTGCCATAAAACTCACGTTAAAACCCGGTGAAGAATTTATACTTAAGGGTGAAAGCAGGATTGAACTGGTGAGTAAATTTTCTATCCGCAATGCTGCCACTAAACAAACTTACGACCTGATTATCAAGGAAACCAAAACAGGTCAGTTAACATTAAAAGTACCCGATAATTTACCAGTTGGTAACTATGATTTTTATAGCTATAACTATCCTGGCGGAGAATATTATGCTGCTGGTACAGCCTCGGGATATTTTGATGATATAATTACGGTTGCTAACTAACATATTGTGCAACATTATTTCAGGATATATATCACGCTTCTTACGCTGATTCTGATAGGAACCTTTGCCTGTAAAAAGGCACAGGTTTCTGTTGATGATGCGGAGCAGATTGTTTCGCCTACTACGGGTACACGCAGTCAGTTTACGCTCGATTCTATCTTTTTATACGCTAAACAGGTATACTTATGGAACGATGTACTGCCAGGTTACGCAACATTTAATCCTCGCCAAAAATATGCTGGCATCAGTTCTGACATTACAGCTTTTAGAAAAGAACTGTTCGATATTTCACAGCTTAAAATAAATGTGGCTACCGGTAGCCCTTACGAATTGCCTGTTTATTTCGAAAATCCAAAATACTCTAACCTTCAGGTAGGGAGGAGCATTCCGGGTAGTACTGCCGGTATAACAAATCCAAATATGGCTGTGCTTAGTAGTAAAGTAATTACCAGCGGAAATACAGCTGTAGCTTATCTGGCTTTGGGTTCGTTCCCTTCATTAAGCAGCAGTAAAGCTGCCTTAGATCAGGCTTTTGCCGATCTGGCAGTTGCCAATCCGAACGCTATTGTAATCGACTTGCGGAGCAACGGTGGCGGTTATCTCGAAACTGCAGAATACGTGGCCGATTTAATTGTTCCAACCAGCCTGAACGGTAAAGTGATGTACAGCGAAGTATTTAACCCCGCAATGCAGGGTGGAACTGTTCCAATATTAAAGCATCAACCTTATTTAGATGCCAATGGAAAAAGCGCTGTTTACAATGGCCGTAATGCCACCATGGCCGATGTAGATTATACCATAGCGGGCAATACTTATAAATTTAATAAAAAAGGAAGTTTACAGACCATCCAATCCGTTTATTTTATCGTTTCAGGCAATACCGCTTCGGCCAGCGAAATGCTGATCAGCAGCTTGAAACCCTATTTCGATGTTAAACTCATCGGAGAGAAAACCTATGGCAAACCCGTAGGTTTTTTCGGCATCAACATCGATCAGTACAGCGTTTACCTAAGCAGTTTTTTAATTAAAAATGCCAATGGATGGTCGGATTATTTTACCGGCATGCAGCCTGATGTTGCTGTAAAAAGTGCAGATAATCCTGTTTTGGGCGATCCGAGCGAAAGTTGTTTACGTGCAGCTTTGGAACTCATTACCGGAACAAAAAAACTGGCTGTAAGCAAACTGGCCACAACAGATAAAATTATTGCTACTAGAGCTGATTTTTCGCAACCAACTGGTGTTGAAAGTATCATGTTCGAAAACAGATTAAGGTTAAGAAAATAATAAGGTAAGGCTAAAACCTGATCCTGCAACAATAAAATAAAACATGTTTAAAGTATCCTCCATTATATTCTTGCTTGTGTTTACCCATTTAAAGGTAGCTGCACAGGATTATGGAAGTTTAAAAGGCACCGTTAGCGATGAACAGGGGAAACCTTTACGCGGTGCAACTGTTCGACTTGAACCTGACGGGCATATCACTGAAACCGATACCAAAGGAAATTTTGTTTTCAATAAGCTATTTACCGGTAATTACAACATTACGGTAACTATGGTGGGTAAAGCCAGTTATCAGAATAATATTAAAATCGGTACAGTTGCCAATAACCTGATCATTAAACTATCGGGCGATGAACGCGAACTGAATGAAGTAGCGGTATCCGAAAACCGTGCTGCTCCGGATAACCTGATGAAACTGGAGCGCAGCGCCATGCCTGTTACGGTAATCAGCAGGCGCACCATCGAACTGATGGGCAGCAGAAGGTTGGATGAGGTATTGAAAGAGCAAACCGGCATTGCCATTGTAAACAACATTGGCGGTGGTGCCCGGTCGGTTGGTGTGCAGATGCAGGGTTTTAGTAGTGAATACGTGATGATCTTAATCGACGGACAGCCCATGGTTGGACGCAACAGCGGAAATTTTGATTTATCCAGGATCAGCGTTTCCAATATCGAAAAGATCGAAATTATTAAAGGCGCATCTTCCTGTCTCTTCGGAAGCGAGGCGCTCGGCGGGGCGATTAACATCGTTACCCGCTACGGCGCTTTACAGCCTCAGGCACTCATCGCAGCAAATTACGGGAGTTTAAACATTGCCGATATTACCCTCGAGGGCGAAACACCATTCGATTCGCAAAGGGGATCGGCCAATATTTCTGCAAATTATTACCGGACAGATGGCTTTAATACCAATCCAAAATACATCCAGCAGGGTACAACAGCACCACCTTACGATAATTATGCCCTGCAGGGTAGGGTAAGATACCGTTTAACCCCAACAAGTACCATTGGTTTTAGTGGCAGGTACGGATTGAGGAAATCATTTATGGCTAAAGATTTTGGTTTGGGTATTATTTCAGGCGATAGTCAGGATGAGCAGGATTTAAACCTTTCGGCCACTTTCGATCATAATTTCAATTCGGGATTGCGGAGCATGAGCCGTTATTATTTTACCAATTTCAGGTCTGACCAAAGTGTAAACTGGCAGCAAACAAACAGCAGCATTACTAAAGATGTTTTTGTGCAAAACCTGCACCGTTTCGAACAGCAATTTGCGTATGGGGTAAACAACGAACTTAAATTTACAGGCGGTTTGGGCGGCAGCATCGAAACCATGAACGATGTTTCGCTTACTAATCCGGGTTCGGTAAATACCGGTTTTGCATTTTTGCAGGGCGATTGGCAGCTAAATAAACAGCTGGGCCTGGTTGCAGGATTGCGTTACGATTTAACCAACGCCTACGGTAGTAAACTGAATCCGAGTTTAGGTTTACAGTATAAAATTGTACCTGGTTTAACCTTTAAAGCGGGAGCGGGAACGGGATTTAAAGCGCCGGATTTTAAATCGAGGTACCTTGTTTTTTATAACCCGGCGGCCAATTACCTGGTTATCGGTAACGAAGTGTTAAGGCAAACGTTAAATCAGTTGGATCAGCAGGGACAGATCAGTGAAATCAGACAGTTTTTACTGAATCAGCTTGATCAGAATTTACAGGCAGAACGCAGCACTTCTATAAATTTAAGTTTTGAGTGGAAACCTAAAGATAATGTAAAGCTGGAGGCTGGCGTATTTCACCACAGTTTACGCAACCAGATCAACAGTATCCAGGTGGCAACAGGTAGCGGAAACCGGAATATTTATACCTATCAAAATCTTCCAGAGGCGGTAAATAAGGGAATAGATTTGTCTTTTGCAGTGAGCCCGCTTAAAAATTTAGAACTGAGCGCAGGTTATCAATACCTGGTTGCAAAAGACCTCAGCGTAATCGACAGTATTAAAGCCGGCCATTTTCCTTATAACCAGAACATCCACGATCCGGCAACGGGAAATTCTTATGCGCCAAAACCATCAGATTATTGGGGAATCGAGAACCGATCTCGTCACATGGCGAATTTTAAGGCTTTTTATAACTATCGTCCCTGGGATGCCAGTTTAAACATCCGCGTAAACTACAGGGGCAAATATCCTTTCGGCGACCGTAACGGAAACCAGTTTATCGATCGTTACGACACTTTTGTGAATGGCTTTTTTATGCTCAATGCCGCTTTCGAAAAAAAACTGATGAAACAGCATTTAAGCATCAGGCTAACGGCCGACAACATTTTAAATTATACCGATAGGTTAATGCCAGGGCAGCCGGGCCGTCTACTGCTGGCCGGATTAACCTACCGTTTATATAAAGATTAATTATTCAATCACCATAAATTACAAAACATGTTAAGTACCAATATTAAAGAGGCTACAAAAGCCGAACACCAAAACTTAGAAAAACAGGTTGTTTTAAAACTAAAAGCCATCAGAAGCAATGCTGATTATGCCGATCTGTTAAAACATTTTTATGCATATTTCAGCCATATTGAAGAAACCATCAAACCATATATTACAGAATCTATCCTGCCTGATTATGCACAGCGCAGAAACTCCAGCTATATTAAAGCTGATATTTTGGAACTGGGCGGCGATATCACCGATCTGCCATATACCACTGTACCAAAAATTGAAAATGCTGTAGAGGCATTGGGTGCCCTGTATGTATTGGAAGGTTCGATTATGGGCGGAAGCATTATTGTTAAAATGCTCGAAAAAGGAGGGGTTACCAAAGGTGTTTCTTTCTTTTCGGGTTATGGCGAAGCCACTGGCATGATGTGGGGCAATTTCGTAGCAGTTTTAAATGCACAGGCAAAAACCGAACAGGATGAAGAACAGGCAATTGTTGCTGCGAACGACACGTTTAAACATTTTGCTTATGTATTCGAGAAGGAAAGAGTAGGGACGGTTTAAAGATAATAGGTCTATATCATTAGTGTTGTCACCCTGAATTTATTTCAGGGTTTTTCTAGCATGATGGATGCTGATCTCGAAGATTCAGGACAGCATGACGGTTGGCTTGGAAAGGTCGTCATTTCGAGCGGAGTGCAACGAAGTCGAGAAATCTATCGAGATAGATCTCTCCATTTCACTACGTTCCAGTCGAGATGACGACATTTTTATTATTTCTTCAACAATGTATCAATCTCGGTATTAAATTCCTTTACAAATTCATCGTAAAACTTTCCGGTGGCGGGACCATTAAAACCGGTGTGGATCTGTGCCACATTACCCTCTTTATCGATAATGATAGTGGTTGGAAATGATAAAAAAGAATCCAGTGCCGGTAAAGATTGCGATACCACCTGTTTATCAGCTGTGCCTGCAAGCACCTGATCGTATTCGATACCGAAACGCTCACGGAAACGGTTCATCACTTTTTTTGCATATTCAGGCTCGGTAGAACGTTCGTAATGCAAAGCAATAATTTCTACACCGCGTTTTTTGTTTGCCTTGTACCATGGTGCAATAAAAGTAGCCTCATCAACACAGTTGGGGCACCAGCTTCCCGTAATGGTTAAAATCACTACTTTGTTTTTGTATTTTTCATCTTTCAACGAAATCTTTTTACCATTTACATCCGGGAAACTGAAATCGAGGGTTTTATAACCTGTTTTCAGGTAAGTAAGCTTGTAAGGATCAGGAAGGGCAGCGTCTTTATTTTTGGTTCCGGTAAAAGCCTGACTTCCCCTTGCACCCAAAATTTCGCCTGTTAAAGTACCATCAGGCTGAAAAGTACCTTTGTAGTAAGCAGGAGAGGAGCCGATGAAACTCGAAAGCTGGAATTCATTGCCTTCTACCACACCTTCGAGGTAACGCGAATCGCCGGTTACGCGTAAAAAAGTACCGGTTAGTTTGTTGCCTGTTTGTTTAAATAAACCTACAGTTTTTTCGTCTTTACCATTGGGCGATTTAAAAACCACATCGTAACTTCCCGAGTAATCTGCGTTGGCCGGTTTGTTAAGGGTTTCGAAACGGTAGTTTTTGCGCTCGGCCACAATAGTTAATGGCCTGCCTGCTTTATCTTGTTTACGTAAAGTACCCGATAAATGATCGCCATCTACAAGGGCGAAAGCCAGTTCGTTATCAAACTGATCGAGTTTTACAAAAAGCGAATCTGCTGTCTGTTTTACCAAACCACCTTCAAATCTTTCTTCCGCATTGCGGAAATATAATTTCTGTTGTCCACTTTTTTCATTGATTTCGAAGTTGAAAGGGATATCTAAACCTTCTTTAACTTTGGCGATTCCCCGCCAGGTACCCAGCGCAACAAATGCTTTTGTTTTTTTCTCCTTTGCTTTTGCCTGTTGGTTATTGGCTAAAACAGCCTGATCCTGAGCAAAGGTAATGGAGGTTGATATGGCCAGTGCGGCGGTAAATAGGGATTTTATGTTCATTGGGACTGTGTGTTAATCGACTAAATTAGTCGACAAATATACTGACGAAATCATCAAAGAAAAAATATTTGAATAAAAATCTATAAAAACTATAGGATAAATGGAATAAGTTATACCTTTGCCCCAGTTATTTTAAAATACTTATCAAGAAAGGCGGAGGGAATGGCCCTGTGAAGCCTTAGCAACCATCTAATTTAATACTTAGAAATGGTGCTAATTCCATCCCGGATTAATCTGGGGTAGTTAAGTCAGTAGTTTGCGATATCCTTATTTATATATGGAGCACTTCTGATTTAAGGGGTGCTTTTTTTTGGCCCGATGCGATCCTGATAAGTAAATGTGTTTATAGAAAATCATTCAAATGAAAAAAACAGACGAGCTAAAATCCATTGATGCAAACTTCCGGGCATATTTCCGAATGCGCATGCCCTGTTAAAGTAACACTATTTTAACAGGCTTTTCTGATCTAACCATTCCTTCTTATTTATTAATAAAAGCGCGGTTTTTAACCGTTCAGGAATCGTTTTGCCCAAATTATTTATCCTTTATCTAATCATTAATTACACACAGATGTTTAAAAGAATTAAATCAATAGCGTTTATTTTACTGCTCTTTATTACGCAGCAGCTATTCGCTCAAAATGCCATCATTACCGGAACGGTAAAATCGGCAGATGGCGAAACACTGCCCGGTGTTTCCATCTTTATCAAAGAAACCAGGCAAACCACCATTAGCGATGGCAAGGGTGCTTTTAGTATTAATGCACCTGAAAAAGGTACGTTAGTTTTTTCATATATCGGTTTTAAAACTCAGGAGGTACAGATCAGCAAAAACGGACCGATAGCGGTAATCCTGCAATCGAGCGATAATGCGCTTGATGAAGTGGTGGTAACAGCTTTGGGTATTTCGAGGGAAAAAAAATCATTGGGTTATGCCGTTCAGGAAGTGAAAGGGCAGAGTCTGGCCGAGGCTAAAGAATCCAATCTGGTAAATGCACTGGCCGGAAAAATTGCTGGTGTAAGGGTAACCAACAGTCAGGGGAGCATGGGTTCATCGCGTGTGGTAATCAGAGGTGAAACTTCAATTGCAGGAAATAACCAACCCTTATTTGTGGTAGATGGTATTCCGGTTGATAACTCACAGTTAAATTCGGCAGGTGCAAGGGATTATGCCAATACCATTTCGGATATCAATCCGGAAGATATCGAATCGATGAGTGTGTTAAAAGGACCAAATGCGGCTGCATTATATGGTTCGAGGGCTGCTGCAGGGGTTATCCTGATTAAAACCAAAACAGGTAAATCGAAAAAAGGATTGGGTATTGCGGTAAATTCAAATGCAGTGATAGAAAGCATATTAACCCTACCAGTATACCAAAATGCTTTCGGACAGGGCTCGGAAGGTAAATTTAGCTATGTAGATGGTAAAGGTGCCGGTGTTAACGATGGTGTTGATGAGAGCTGGGGGCCAAAACTGGACGGAAGATTGATCCCCCAATTTTACTCTAAAGGTGTTGCCGTTCCATTTGTGGCACATCCTGATAACGTACGCGATTTCTTCGAAACAGGCTATTCATTAAATAACGGTGTATCTGTTGCCGATGCAGGCGAAAAATTCGATTACCGTTTATCTTATAACAACCTTAAAGAAGTGGGTGTAATTCCTAACTCCGGACAGGGGAAAAACTCTTTTGTTGTAAATACCACTTTAAGGATCACACCAAAACTGAGTGTTACCGCCAATGCAAATTACAGCAAACTATCTTCTGATAATTTACCGGGCACGGGTGGTTCGCGCTCAACCAGTACCATGTTGCAGTTTACCTGGTTCGGCCGTCAGGTTGATATTAACCAGTTGAAAAATTACCTCGATGAAAACGGAAATACCTTTAACTGGAACAATAGCTATTACAGCAATCCGTATTGGGTAGCTTACGAAAATACTGTTTCACAGAACCGTAACAGGCTTATTGGTAGCATTGGCCTTAATTATAAAATTATTAAAGGTTTAGAGTTTAATTTCCGTACCGGAACAGATTATTACAATGACAGGCGTAAAGTTAAAATTGCTTACGGAACCAACGGAACGCCATTTGGCTCTTATACCGAAAGTGCATTTACGGTAAGTGAGAGCAATACCGATGCAACCTTAAACTTTAACAGACAATTGAATGATGATTTTAGCCTCGAGTTATTGGCCGGAAGCAACATCCGTACCCGTTATATCGAGCAGAACGATCAAAGTGCACCACGTTTGGCTGTTGCCGGATTATACTCGTTAAGCAACTCAAGGGATCCTTTAACGTCATCTAACAATTACAGCAAATTAAAATCGTACAGTGTTTATGCATCCGGTCAGATTGGGTTTAGAAATTACCTTTTCGCCAACATTACCGCACGTAACGATTGGTCATCAACTTTACCGGCACAGAATAGGTCTTATTTTTATCCGTCATTTAACGGAAGTTTTGTAGCAACAGAAGCTTTTGATATTAAAGGTGGTGTACTCGATTACTGGAAAATCCGTGGAGGTTGGTCTAAAGTAGGTAAAGATGCCGATCCTTACCGTTTAATTAATACCTATTCATTTAGTGCGCCATATGGTTCGAGTCCGCAATTAAGTCCGGCAACTACCGATCTTAACCGCGATCTTAAACCCGAAACCACTACCTCAACAGAGCTGGGTACCGAGGCTACCTTTTTTGGTAAAAGGGTTCGCGTTGATTTAAGTTTGTACAATACCAACAGTTACGATCAGATTTTAAGTGTGGATGTAAGCCAGAGCACAGGTTTCCGTTCTAAGTTGCTTAATGCCGGTAAAATCAATAATAAAGGTATTGAGGTACAGTTAGGACTTACCCCGGTGAAAAAACAGTTTATCTGGGATATTGATTTTAACTATGCTGCCAACAGAAGTAAAGTGATCGAACTGGATAAAGCCGGATTATTGCAGAATTATGTTGTGGCTTCTAACTCCGCGCAGGTAATTGCTGCGGTTGGTCAGCCTTATGGAGCCTTATTTGGCAATGCATTTTTAAGGGATGGCAATGGCAACATCGTGGTAAACTCAACAGGAGCACCACAAACCGATCCTACCAAAAAGGTATTGGGTAAATACACACCCGATTGGATTGGAGGCGTGTACAATACTTTCAGTTATAAAGGTGTGAGTTTGGGCGTATTGATCGATGCCAGTTTTGGTGGTTCTATTTATAACGGAACTTATGCAACCGGAACTTATACAGGTGTTTTAGCTTCAACTTTACCGGGCAGGGCGGCCGAGTACGGAGGCATTTCTTATTATTACCCCGGCAACAACAAAGCCAACGGAACAGTTAGGGTAAACGGAGCTGCGCCTGCAGGGGTAACGGTTTATGACGACGGGATTATTTTTGATGGTGTAACGGCCGATGGCAAACGCAACGATAAGATATTACCTGCACAGCAATACTATAAATCGTTCCGTACCATTGATGAAGCCAATATTTTTGATGCTTCTTATGTAAAACTACGTGAAGTTAAACTAAGCTATAACCTGCCTGCAAAATGGCTGCGTCCATTAAGCTTACAGGGTGTTTCGGTATCGCTGGTTGGCCGTAACCTTTGGATAATTCATCGTAATACTGTTGATATTGATCCGGAAGTGGCCTTCAATACGGGTAACGGACAAGGTTTAGAGAGTCTTTCTAACCCAACAACCCGCACTTACGGACTTAACCTGAATATTAAATTTTAATTATTCCCATTATGAAAAATAAAAAACTATATATACTGGCCGCTTTGGCAATTACGCTTTCATCTTGTGGTAAAGAACTGGATAAGGTAAATATCAATCCGAATGCTACCGAAAATGCACAGCCCGATTACCTGCTTACCGGTGCCATTAAAAACACGGTAGATGCTTATTGGAGCACCACCAACACCATGAACTCGAGTTCGTTGTTTGTGCAGCATTGGGCTAAAGTTCAATATACGGAAGAAGATCGTTTCATTTATTCGAACAGCAGTTTCACCTCGTTGTGGTCTACCGGTTATTCGCAGAGCATTACGGCTTTTAACAAAATTGCCCAGCTTGGCGATGCACAGGCCAATCCAAACTATAAAGGTGTGGCATTGGTATTAAGATCGTGGGTATTTTTATTGCTAACCGATGCTTATGGCGATGTTCCCTATTCGCAGGCCGGAAAAATCAGCGATTTTATCACACCTGCTTACGATAAACAAAAAGATGTTTATTTCGGATTGTTAACTGATTTAAAAGCAGCAAAAACGGCTTTGGATCCGGCAGGGAAAGCGATTAGCGGCGATATTATTTATAATGGTAACATTGCACGCTGGAAAAAACTGGCCAACTCATTGCGCCTCCGCATTGCACTCCGTATTGCGGATAAAGAACCTGCAAGGGCCAAACAGGTATTGGATGAAATTGCTGCAGATGGCGATACGTATTTGAGCGATAATACAGATGTTGCCCAGTTAATTTATTTAACCTCTCCGCAACAGAATCCGGTAAGTGCGCTTTTCGAAACCAGGGATGATTACAGAGTGAGTAAAACCCTTGTGGATAAGCTTTTTGCATTAAACGACCCGCGTTTGCCGATTTATGCAAGTAAAACTCAAACGCCAACTCCAGAGGAATATATTGGTGTACCTAACGGATCAACCAACTCTGAAGCGAGTGCTTTAGGTTTTGCAAAAACATCAAAACCGGGCGCTTATTTCTTATTACCACAGGCACCGGCCGTTATTTTTAGCTATTCGGAATTGCTTTTTGATAGGGCAGAAGCTGCTGCAAGGGGATTAACAACTGAAAATGCCGCTGATTTATATAAACAAGCGGTTAAAGCTTCTTTAAAACAGTACAACATCAGCGATGCAGCTGCCGATACTTATGCGGCGCAGGCCGCAGTACAATATGATGCCGCTAACTACAAAAGATCAATCGGCGAGCAAAAATGGATCGCTTTGTTTGGTCAGGGTTTAGAGGCCTGGGCAGAGCAGCGCAGGTTAGATTATCCGCAGTTAACGGCGTCGGTAAATACGGTATTGAACGGTAAAATTCCGGTACGTTTTATTTATCCAGGTACCGAGCAATCGTTAAACGGCCAGAGTTATAAAAATGCGGTAAGCAGCCAGGGTGCAGATTTATTAACCACTAAACTTTGGTTTGATGCTTTTTAATGCGGAACCGTCACCCTGAATTTATTTCAGGGTCTATCTTACGGGAAAGGTGCTGATCCCGAAGATTCGGAACGGCGTGACGATCTCATAAAGAAAAATTGAATGTTTCAGATAATACCATCTGACATCGCAAATTGTTTACGAACAAAAAAGTCCCGGTTTTTACATCGGGACTTTTTGCTTTTTTTATCAAAGAAAAAGATAAACCTGTTCGGATTCCTTTCTTTTAATTGGTATTCATCTTGCTAAATCTTCGGCAGCGTTACTTGCCCTGGTTTTCAGTTCTTCTGCATAACCTTTTGCTTTATCTGCCCATTGTGGAGCCCTGTCTAATAAATCGTCTACAATCGATTGTCCGGTAATTGGATCTTTCTTCGTGATATATTTTACGCCCGCATAAACTGCTGCGCCAATAATTGCTGTTTTTAAAATTCCCATGTTCTTGTCTTTTGTTTTTTAGTTAAACATTTTGAGGTAGTTAAAAGTTTTAGACGATTTACTATTGCCTTTGTTACATTAACAAACTTCAATAATGGTCGTCATCTCGACTGAAACGTAGTGAAATGGAGAGATCTGTCTCGAGGCAGATTTCTCGACTACGCTGCACTCCGCTCGAAATGACGACATGGGGGAACTTCGCCGAGCCTTAGGGTTCTCCGTTGCGTTACCCATGTAAAACCGGTACAAGTTACACTCCGTTCGCAATGACGATCCAGGTGATAACCTGTCCATTTCAATCGCCCTATTTCCTATTTCGAATCTGATTATGCCTAACTAAGCTATTTTCTTCTCTGTTGAGGGTGTTTTTTGAAATAGTTTTGATCAACAAAAAACACAGAAACATGAAAACAACAAAAATTTTATGGTTAGCTAATTTCTTCCTCGTGATTATGCTTTCCATTACGGCCTTTGCGGCAATGTATAAAACACCGGTAAAAAAGATAACAGATCCCAGTCTCGGAAAAGGTTTTGCAGTGGTAGAACTCTTTACTTCCGAAGGCTGCTCGAGCTGTCCACCGGCCGATGAGCTAATGGCAAAATTGGAAAAAGAATCGGTAAATAAAGAGCTGTTTGTACTGGCTTACCACGTAGATTATTTCGATCGTTTGGGCTGGAAAGATGCCTTCGGTAGTCCGGAATACTCCAAACGACAGGTACAGTATGGGCAATGGTTAAGATTACCGCAAATTTACACCCCGCAGGTAATTGTTAGCGGTAGCAGCGAATTCATCGGTTCGGAAGAAGCCAGTATTCGTAAGGCAATTTCTAAACAGTTGGCTACAAAAGCTACGGCAGAAATCAAACTTCAATCGCACCTTAGCGAAAATTCATTTAAGGTACATTATCAGGCTTCCGTGGGTCTGCGGGGCAGTAACCTGTTAATCGCTATCGTACAAAAAGCGGCCCATACCAATGTGGCCAGGGGAGAGAACGAAGGCCGTACTTTATCACATGTCCAGATTGTACGCAAACTACAGTATGAAAAATTAAATAATACCGGAAACGGAGCTGTTTCGGTTACGCTTCCTAAAGGATACAATGAAAAAGACTGGGAAGTAATCGGTCTGATCCAGAATCAAAACAGCGGGCAGATCATTGCGGCGGCAAAAGCTACCAAATTCGAAGGTACCGCTGATCAAAATCAACATTAATAATAAAGCTATGGAAAGTACACATAAAAGAAGCCTGAGCAGGTTTTTAGTTGCCATCGTTTCGATGTTATCAATGCTCTTTCTCATTACTCCACCATTTGAAAGGAACGTACAGCAATGCGAAATGATCAGGGAAATCGGCAGGAAAAAGAAAAGCGGATTCCAATTAGATGGCGAAATGGAATAAACAAAAGTAATCAGGCAGCTAAATGTCTAATTCAGCTGTTAATCTGCCTGATTCACCAGAATAAGGTCGTTTAACGACCAATAACACAATAATTTTGATCAACAAATTTAAAAATCATAACAAAATGGAAAATAATCAGAACAGCAACCCAACTGCGGATGCTACAGCAAAAAAAGTATTATACACAGGCAAAACACACACTACAGGTGGCAGAGATGGCAGCTCAAAAAGCTCCGATGGAAGACTGGATATTTCACTTTCTTCTCCAGGTTCGAATGGCGCAGGTACCAATCCTGAGCAATTGTTCGCTGCGGGCTGGTCGGCATGTTTTATCGGTGCGATAGGGCTGGCAGCAGCAAAAAATAAAATTACATTACCAGCAGATTTGGCCGTTGATACAGAGGTAGATCTTTGTTTAACAGACGGTGCATACAGTTTACAGGCCAGGTTAAATGTGAGCCTTCCAGGTTTATCGCCCGAAATAGCCAGATTACTTACAGATGCTGCCCACCAAACCTGTCCGTACTCTAAAGCAACCCGTGGCAACATTAATGTGGAAATTAATTTGGTGTAGATAACCTTCACGCAGATTATCATCTCGACTTTAAAAAGAGTCGTCATTGCTTCGTCGGCTGAAAAAGCCTTCTCGCAATGACGACACTTAAATAAGTATCTTTTTAAACCCACTTCAACGACTAAAAACATGACACTAAAAAATAAAAACAACCGCAATTACAGATCACTATTTGCATTACTATTAATCGCTTTTGCACAGTTTTTTACTGCTAAAACTGTTCTTGCACAATCAACTGTAAGCAAAATCACAGCAGATCAGATCACTTTCGGGAAATTGAAACAGGTAAATGCAGGTTTGTTAAATGTAGGTTACGTAGAAGCCGGACCAGCCAACGGTACACCTGTAATTTTGCTGCATGGCTGGCCTTACGATATTCATAGTTATGAAACCGTAGCGCCAAACTTAGCCGCTAAAGGTTACCATGTAATTGTGCCTTATTTAAGGGGGCATGGTACCACTACTTTTCTTTCTGATAAAACCTTTCGTAACGGACAGCAGGCTGCAGTAGCACTCGATATTATAGCCTTAATGGACGCTTTGAAGATAGATAAAGCTATTTTGGGTGGTTATGATTGGGGTGCCAGAACGGCCGATATTATTGCAGCTTTATGGCCTGAACGTACCATCGGATTGGTTTCGGTAAGTGGTTACCTGATCAACAACCTCGACAGAAACAAGCTGCCACTTCCGCCAAAAGCAGAACAGGGTTGGTGGTATCAGTATTATTTCGCAACAGCTAGGGGTAAAGCAGGTTACGAAGCCAACAGGAATGAATTTGCCAAATTGATCTGGAAAAATGTATCGCCCGAATGGAAGTTCGATGAACAGACTTTTCAGCGCAGTGCTTCGGCATTTAACAATCCTGATTATATCAGTATCGTGATCCATAATTACCGTTGGAGGTTAAGCCTGGCACCGGGCGAAGCTAAATATGATCTATATGAGCAAAAACTGGCACAAAGTCCGGTAATAACCGTACCTGCTATTACCCTTGATGGGGATGCCGATGGCGTAGCCCCCGCAACTGATGGTACTGCTTATGCCAATAAATTTACAGGTAAATACAAACACCTGATTGTTAAAGGTGCCGGGCATAACCTACCTCAAGAACAGCCTGATGCATTTGCTGATGCAATTGTAACAGTAGATGGTTACGCTAAAAATAAATAGATAATCGATATAGGCCATGGAAAATTTAAAGCAAAGAAAAAGGATGTTGTCTATAACAGGGATAATTGCTGTATTCATCTTTATCAGTATCCAGTTTATGGGGTCAAAGGTTGCAAACCCGGCAATTAAAAGCGCTTTTAAAGGGCCTAAAGCGGTAGAGCAGATTTTAAAACGGGCCTGTTACGATTGCCATTCGAACGAAACGGATCTGGCCTGGTATGATAAAATCGCACCCGTTTCGTGGCAGGTAGCCAAGGATGTGAAAACCGCCAGAAGCCGTTTTAATTTTTCGCAATGGAGCGATCTTTCGGAAGCAGAACAGGAAACAAAACTCTGGTACATCGTAAACATGATCGATCAGGGTAAAATGCCCTTAAAAAGTTATGCGGCACTACATCCTTCCGCTAAAGTTTCGAAAAATGAACTGGCATTGCTCAAAACATTTGTGATTTCTTACTCAGCAGAAAAAGCCAGGAAGAAAAAGGAATTGAAGCCGGTAACCAAGCATGATGAAACAGGTATTAAACCTCAACAAGCAGTAGCTTTAAATGGAGTGGCTTATAGCGGCGATTATAAAAACTGGGAAGTAATCAGTACAACCAACCGTTTTGATAACGGTACCATGCGAATTATTTATGGCAATGACATTACTGTAAAAGCGATTAAAGAGGGAAGGGTTAACCCATGGCCAGAAGGTTCGGTTATTGTAAAAGTAGTGTGGAACAAAAGTGTCGAGGATGAAGATGGCGAAGTACATACCGGTGACTTTAACAATGCACAGTTTATGGTAAAAAACAGTAAAAAATTTAAAGATACCGAAGGTTGGGGCTTCGCAAGGTTTTCCGGTCCGAAATTACTGGCTTATGGTAAAAATGTTGGTTTTGCCACGGAGTGTATCAATTGCCATCAACTGGCTTCAAAAACGGGTTTTGTGTTTGATATTCCGAAGAAGTAGCCCATGATTATTCTTGATTTCTTCTTACCGCAATCGTCATGCTGTCCCGAATCTTCGGGATCAGCATCTATCATGCTAACTAGACCCTGAATTAAATTCAGGGTGACGGCCATTCATAAACTAGTAAAAAAAATAAAATGAAAACAACTACAAATCATAACCTCATCATCAAATGCCTGGCATCAGCTTTTGCTATGTTCATGTTTAATGACTGCAGCAAAGAAAAACAGCGCGAACTGGCACCAACTGCACTTTATCAGGAAAACGGAATGCATCCTGTTGCTTCTTCCTTTAATACCAAAAAGCAGGTGATTTCTATTCTTTATACCAACGATGTTGCAAGAAAGAACCTCCTGGCCGGTGCCGGAAAATATACTTTAGTGCGCTGGGAGCAGAAACCGCATCCACTATGGTTTGGTGGCAATACCAATGGCAAAATACTTTCAGTAGAGAAAATAAACCTTTCAAAAGATGCAAAAGGCCTCACAAACATCCATTATCTAAAACAATCAGCTCCAACTGGAGATAATGCCGAAGAAATGGATGTGAGGAAGCGGATCAGGTATATTTTAGCGCAAAAGTTTTCGCAATTCCCAGGTTAAACTACCTGTTTTCGAGCCAGTTTAAAAATGCCGTGGTTTTCTCTTTACCGATCAATAATTTTTCGGGCGAAGGAATTACCAGTTTCACAAATAATTTACGGTCGAAATAATGCTCTACTTCTTTAATGGCATTGAAATTAATAATATACTGGCGGTTAAGCCTGAAAAACTGTAGCGAAGAAAGCTGGTTCTGTATGGTATCGAGCGATTGACTTAAGGTATACTCTTCCTCTTTCAACGTCATGATGGTGGGCGATTCATTCCGGATGTAAATAAAAGCAATCTGCTCGGTTGGTACCGTGGTATATTTGTTGTGTTTAAATACCAGAAAACTTTTTTTCCCCTCATCCGGACCAATGCGTTTCAGTAATTCGTCCATATTCGGCAGTTTGTTCTGCTGGAAGAAATTCTGGAACTGATCTACCTTTTCAAATGCTTTTTGCAGATCGTCCTGAGAGAAAGGTTTCAAGAGGTAATCGATCCCGTTGGCCTTAATGGCATCCATGGCGTATTCTCCGTAAGCAGTACAAAATATTACCGGACAGCTGATTTTTACCGATTGGAAAATTTCAAACGATAGGCCGTCCGACAGCTGGATATCCATAAAGATCAGGTCGGGGTTTTCGTTCTCCGAAAAATACTGCACCGCATCATCAATACTCTGCAGGTTGGCCACAACCTGCGCTTTCGGACGTATTTTGCTAATCAGGTTTGCTAAAGACTTTGCAGCCTTCAGCTCATCTTCAATGATGATAATCTTCATGTATAACAGGGAGTTTTATGCTAAAATGGGTTTCGTTTTTAATAATTTCGATTTCCTTATCCAACAGGTGCTGGTAGCGTTGATTGATGTTTTCGAGGCCAATTCCCGTTGATGCTTCGGGAGTTCGTTTCGGCTGGATTTTATTTTCCACGACAATAAAATCACCTTCAACAAAGATTTTAATGTGCAATGGTTTTTGAAGCGAAACCACATTATGTTTGATGCAGTTTTCGATCAAAAGCTGCAGTGTAAAGGGTGGGATGAGGCTTTGATGATAACTTTTATCCATATCGATGGCCAAATCGATTCCTTCTTCAAAACGGGCTTTCAGGAGGAAAAGGTAAGCATCTAAAATATCGAGTTCTTCTGAAAGTTTAATGAGATCATGTTTGCGGCTCTCGAGTGTATAGCGGTAAAAATCAGAAAGTTTAAGGATAAATTCAACGCTATGTTTATCACTGCTCTCTACCATGTACTTCAGCGTATTAAGGCTATTGAACAGAAAATGTGGGTTTACCTGTTGCTTTAAAAGTTCGTATTGTGCGCCGAGATTATCCGACTTTGTACGTTCGAGTTCAATGCCTACCTGCTGGTTCTGGTAATTCTGGTAAAGCAGGTTCAGGAACATGTAAAAAGTAATGTTTACCAATATTCCCCTTACTTCGAACATCAGCATAATCGGTCCGAAATTGATGTGCGATAATAAAAACTGCTGTAAACAGGCGAGGATAAACATTAAAAGTATCCCGAAGAAAAGTCCTTTTACCAAACGCATTACCGAAAAACCGCTGGCTACATCGCGCGATGAATAGGCGGGGAGGGTTAACACATTATAATACCAGATAATTACGGCAAAGAGAAAAGTTACGGCAGCATCAACCAGTGCTTCGTAAAGATTAAAGCGGT
>NZ_DJDT01000238.1 GCF_002432345.1 Pedobacter sp. UBA5917 | reverse complement strand
GTGTGGCAGCAGATTTCGCGTTGTGAGTAAAATTCTAAAATAATTTTCTCCGATTCTTTTACCACCTGATCGTTAACAAGCTTAAACCTCGATAAGCGGTTTACGGATTTATCAAAAGGACTGTAAAAAAGATAAATGTACTTGTTTACAGCAAATTTTGGGTCGGCAGCCATGCCCAATAAACCTTCTTCGGCATTTACATCGGGATTGCTGGTTTTAAAATAAACATCAAGCTTGCCGGCTTCCTTGATTTTTTTTGTGCTGTTTTTGTAAATCAATACTTCGCCCCGGCGTTGGGCCACCAGGATATCGAGGTTAGGGAGTACGGCCATTTCTGTTGGTTCGAAAAATTCTCCCTGCGCCAGGGTAGCTTTAACAAAGCGGTCCTGATCAGGCGTATCGATCCTGTTTTTGCCTGAAAAATCGAAAGTGTGTTTTTCGTAATTTTTTTTGGTTAGTGTGGTTGCCGAAATAAGTATACATGCAGTAGCAGATAACAATACGGTAAATGTTGTTTTCATCTATTTGGTTGAGGGATTTTCAATAAATATAGATGTTCGTTTTAAAACTTGAAGTATTGTATCAAAAATTATGTAAATTTTAACCGTATATGACAGGAATGCTGAATTAAATGACAAAATCGTTTAATATTTACCTGTCGTACATTTATTATCATCCTTTGGTGATTTCTAAAATATAATCAGCAAGTTTTTCAATATCTTTTTTGCTGATGGCCCCGTTCCAGGCAGGCATTCCTTTGTTTATAATACCCTTACTGATGTTGTTGATAATCGACTGCTTATCTGCACCATGCTTAAATTTTCCTCCTGAAAGGTTGTAAACTGTTTCGGTACCCTGTAGTTTATCGCCGTGGCACGATGCACACAATTGTTTAAAAATTGCTGCCGGACCTGTTTCTGTTTTTGAAGTTTGATTATTGGATAATATAGTTTGGGCTATCTGACCGTTTTCTGTACCTGATGGCCGCAATCTAAGGATCATATCGTAAGGCTTTTCCCCTTTGCTTTCAGGAAGATCAAAATTGGAGGTTGATATATAAAGATATCCGTCAGGACCCACAACTAAAGATCTGATCCTGCCATATTGTTTTTTCAGCAATACTTCCTGCTTAACAATTTTATTTTTATCCATTTCGATCCTTAAAATAGATTCTCCACGTAAACAGGCAACAAGTAAATTCCCTTTGAGCTGCGGAAAAGCATTGCCATGATAAAATACTGCTTCCGAAGGTCCGATAGAAGGTGTATATTCTAAAAACGGGGTAATCATTCCGGTTTTGGTTTCCTGATGGTGAATTACCGGCCATCCATAATTGCCCCCTTTTTTAATGATGTTAATTTCATCACCACCAGTAGGACCGTGTTCGGTAGCATAAAATTGATTTGTTTGTGGTTCGAAGGCGATGCCCTGTGGATTACGGTGTCCGTACGACCAGATTTCTTTATGGGCAGTATCATTTTTTACAAAGGGATTATCTGCCGGAATTTCTCCGTTAGCATTTAACCTCAATATTTTGCCATTGTAGGTTTTAAGATCCTGGGCAAGGATGGGCTGGTCAGCATCGCCTGTGCTGATGTATAATTTTTGGTCACGTCCGAAAGCCAATCTACAGCCGGTATGATTTCTTGCAGCCGGAATTTGTTCGATTAATGTTTTAGGATTGATCAGGGTATCATTTTTAAACTCATAACGTACTACTCTAAGCCATAAACTTTTATTGTCTCCATAATTATGGGCGATGTAAATAAAATGGTTCTTATTAAAATCAGGGTGGATTGCCATGCCCAATAAGCCAGTTTTGGTTTCTGCCTTTATATTGTTAACCTCTAAAACCGGTTTTTGCTGAAGTTTTCCATTGCGGTAAATACGCACCCGGCCGGGACGTTCGGTAAATAACATATCGTGGTTGGGTAAAAAAACGATTTGCCAGGGCACGGTAAGGTTGGTAGCCAGGGTGTCGACCTTAAAAAATACCCGCTCAGTACCGTCGGTATTTTTATACGAAAAACTGCTTATAAAGATAAAAGCGGTTATGAAGGCCAAGATCGAAATGTAGTTCCTTTTTATCATCTAATAAATCGTTTTACTACATAAATATAAAAGAAAATGTTGTAACCTGGTGATAATGAAGTTTTTTGGATTATTTGATCACGAGGATGGTTCCGTCGTTTTTTAATTTATAATAATATTGTTTTTCCTGCCGGCGGGTTAAAATTTCAATCTGGGTTACCTCGCCCTGCTTTCCGGTATCGTCTTTAATGGTATCGCCTTTTCTAATACCCTCCAGTTCTTCTTTACTGCTGTTTTTTGATAAGTATTTCATGTTTTGTTAGTTTAATGTCCATTAATTAACATCCTCAGCTTGTATATGTTTTAATTATAGATGGTTAGATCCGTCTTTCAGCCCGGTGATGGATTGATTGTGGCGTTAAATTACTTAAAATATGGCATTTTTACAACTTATAGTTGTTTTTATGTAGTTTTTAACTTATGTTAAGAACAACAGGTATTAGGACACGTTTCTAATGTGTTGAATAATTTACCCATTAAATTGTAGAAATTTATCTACAATAAATAGTGCATTTACATAAAGAAGTGATTTTTTGCTGTATTATATAACCGCAAACAAATAATACATTGTTTGGCATAATTTTTTGATAACAGATAAAGTAATTTGAATAAGGATGGAAGGTATTTTCGTTTGCAGAATAACCAATGGATCTGATGATTGAGCAGCAAATCTGATTAATTGCATCCAACAGTTGTTTTCCTGTTTTTAAAAGTGTTTTTTTATAATATTTGCACGCTGAAAAGTTTAGGTTGCCTAAAAATACTTAAGCTATTGTAACCTTATAGAACTATTTCAGTCATAGTGCTGTTTATCCTTTAAGTTTAATATGATACAATTAGAACCAATTAGTGGGGTTTTTAATAGGGAGCGTGCGCTGCAGGCAACATACCCGATGCGGATGTTGATCATTAAGCAGGCAGATGGTTTTTTGTGCATGAATTCTGGCGATTATGAACTGCGCGACAAAAGGATATTTTTTATCCCGGAGGAGGGGCTGGTTAGACTTGAAGGGCGTATTACATCGGGTTACTGGTTAAATTTTAGCAGTAAGCTTTATACGGAGTTTTTGCTCCAACATCTTGACCCATTGGCCAAAAATCTATTTTTGAATTTATCGTTCAGGGATTTAAGCCTTCAGGAGTCTATAAAAACCTATAGTTTGATCGATCAGCTTAAAAGGGAGATCAATGCAGAGCAGGATCTGCGTTTTCTGGCGCAGTACCTATCGCTTTTTCTTGGTTTTACCGCAGGATTAGATGGTTATCTGGCGGCATTAACATTAGATGAATTACAGCAGGTTTTGCGCTTTAAGGCTATTTTAGACCAGTATTATAGGGTAGAAAGATCTATCCAGTTTTATGCAGAGGGGATGGGGATGAGCGTTGGGAAATTGAATAAGTTTTTAGACCGTGTATTGGGCAAAAGTTTAACCGTGCTTATAAAAGACAGGATTATGCGTGAAGCGGAAGAACTTTTGATGCACAGCGATTTTTCTATCGACCAGATAGCTGGTATATTGGGCTTTGAGCAAACCGAAAATTTTACAAAAAGTTTTAAAAGGTATAAGGGGATATCGGTACTCCGGTTTAGTAAAATGGTATAAATAAAGATGAAAATTGGTGCGTCTGGCAAAAAAATGACCTTCTTATTTGATTTCATCTCTTCTAAAAACAGGCTTTCCGGTCCTCACCACATTAATTGCTTCAGCGCCTAACGCGTAAGGCTTTGCTCACTGGATCTATTATCAGCCGCACCAATTTTTCATTCTGCTAAATTATAAAATCTTGGGATAAAGTGAAAAAAAATCTCAATTCTGTTACAAATCTGTATTTACCTGTTTACATCGTTGTTTGTCAGTATTTAACCGTTTATTTAATGCATTATTGATCCTTTGATGTATATAAGAAGCTTAAACATAATAGGAATAAAGCTTAATTAAAAGATAATGCGACAAATTGTAATCATTTAATGTAGTATTTGTAATACATTCAGTTGTTGTCTGGTATTTTTAGCGTTTTAATTAAATCAGGATGCAATCTGTTAGTCTTCAAAAAGGTAACCGCTGTAAGCCAATCCCTTTGCCACGCTTTTAAAATTGTCGCCAGAGTTTAAAGGGATGTGTGGGAATTTGTTCTTAAAAAGGGTTTGTACTGCCGCAACCATCGATGTTCCTCCGGTTAAGAACAAACAGTCGATGTCCTGTGGATTGATTTTATAGGTTTCCATAAACTGATCGAGGTAGGTATCAATTCTGTTGATGTCTTTTTCGATGATGGCATTATATTGATCGAGTGAAATGTCTTCATTGATCTCAATTTCCATATTATGGTAATCAAAAGTAGAAACAGGCTGGTCTGACAGTTCGATTTTTGTTTTTTCAATCGATCTGAATAACGAATAACCCAGGTTATTTTCGATCAATGTGATGAGGTTTTTAAATTTTGGATCGTTTTTGGAATAATAATAATATTCTTCAATCTCTTTCTGGATTTTGAGGCCATTAAAGAAGTTCATTTTATCCCATGTGCAGATATTGGCAAAAAGCGATTTAGGTACATTTAACACTTTGCCTGGTGTAGCCTCGTACATGGTGTTTTTTCCGAAATATGGCGTTCCTTTATCCCACATAAAAGCAGAATCTAAACTGTCGCCACCGATGTAGATACCTCCCGAGGCAATCATGTCGTTTTTACGGTCTTTACTGCCTACTTTTTCAGGATCGAGGATGAGGTAGGTGAAATCGGTAGTACCTCCACCTAAATCGGCAACCAATACGCGTTCTTTCTTTTTAATGGTTTTTTCGTATGCAAAAGCTGCCCCAATAGGCTCAAACTGGAAGCGTACTTCGGTAAAACCGGCACTTTCTGCCGCTTTTTTTAGCCTGGTTTGTGCCAGTGTATCTTTCATGGTATTATCATCGTCAAAGAAAACCGGGCGACCGATAATGGCTTTCTGGCAATCTTCGCCGATAATTTTATCTGCTTTTTCCTTTAGGTCTTTAAGGATCAGGGTAACCAGATCCGAAGCGGTGTATCTTTTATTATGGATACGTGTTTCTGTAAAAGTGGTGCGCGAAAGAATCTGTTTGATTGATTTGATAAACCTGCCCTTCATGCCATCGCTTAGGTAGGCTTCGATTGCTTTTTCGCCAACAATATGGTTCTCGCCATCAATAATGCTTTTAACCTCTGTGAAATAGATTAAGGAAGGAATAGAAATGGTATCTATAATTTCTTTCTTTTCTTCGTCATAAATCGATAATGCCGAATTGGTTGTTCCAAAATCGATTCCGTATAAAAACTTACTCATGGTTAAACTTATTGTGAAATGTAGCTAAAAATGGGGCTGCGAAAGTATCAAAAAAAGGCTTAAGAAGCTAAAGTTTTTAAAATAATTCGCTTGTGCCCAAATGGGCATTAACAATGCGGGTAATCTGCTGGCCAAGTTCTTTTGCATTTCCTATACCCACACTTTTTATGGCGGCAAGCTGATCGGTAGTCCTTGGCATCCGCTCTGCTATAGCAAGTAGCGCAAGATCAGAAAGTACCGCATAATCCTGTGTTCCCCTTTGTGTGGCAATGGTTTTGCGCCACTCAATCAGATTCTTGTAAACCTGTAGATTGGATATTTCTTTTGGCTTTATACTCGATTTTACCTGCCTTTTTTCGGGCTGGCTATTGCCAGCTGCATGCAGGGCATTGATATAATCTTTAATGGAAAAAGGATTCCATGATATTTTAAATAGGGCCAGTTTGGTTTGAAGTGCATCTTTACAATCTTTCAATACCGTAAGTAACTTATCAGAATGGACGTCGTTATAAAAATTGATGGCTACAATTTTCGCCATCAGTGCAATTACCTGTTCGATTTTTGGGATGAAATAGTCTGAAGCTTTTTGCAAGCGCTCCATAAAAGCACCGGCATCGGCAGGGTTTTCGGAGGTACTTATTTTTGAATACTCCTTTGCAATGAAGTTTTTGGCTACTTTAAAAACTTCGTTCTGGAGGATCTGGTTACCCTGCTCATGTATAGACAAAAAAGCATTTTTTTCGTCCTTATCGATCAGCTTGGAACGGCCCAGCTTTTCCCAGTCTTTAGCTATGAGCGAAAAATCCAATAATTCATGGATCAGGCCCCAGGCATACTGCTGGCTATATTGCTCCAGTAATTGTGGGGTGGGTTTATCCTGATGGCTGGCTTTGGTAAAGCTGATTACTTTGGCATCGGTAATGATATTTTCGGCAGCTACGGGCGATTTTAGGATCAATCCCTCCAAACTTCTGCAACGGCTTAATGCCACGTAGGCCTGTCCGTGGGTAAAAGCAGTGCTTACATCAACAATGGCATGATCGAAGGTTAATCCCTGGCTTTTATGCACGGTGATGGCCCAGGCCAGTTTAAATGGATACTGGGAGAATGAACCTGTACTGGTTTCGTCGATTTTATTATCTTCATCACTAAGGCTGTATTTTACATTCTGCCAAATCTCTTTCTCGACTTCAATCTCTTTACCATCGCCAGAAAAAGCAACTTTTATCGAATCTTGATCGATTGCTGTAATTTTTGCTGCTTTTCCATTATAATATTGTCTTTTGCCCGAAGAGTCGTTTTTAATGAAGATTACCTGCGCTCCCAGTTTTAACTGAAGTTTCTCATCAGTAGGGTAAGCATCTTTAGGAAAATCGCCACTGATCTGGGCATCGAAATCAAACATTTCGCCCTCCAGTTTCTCCAAACAGCCCTGGTTAATTTCATTTACCAACTGATTATGCGTGGTAAGCGTAATGTAATCGTCTTTCCATTCCTGATCCAAAGATGGATCGTAACGTTCGTTGAGTTTTGCAAGCAGGTGGGTATCGAGGGTATTTTCGCGCATACCGTTCAGGATATCCAGAAAAATAGGGTCTGATTGACGGTAAACTTTATCGAGCATAA
This sequence comes from Pedobacter sp. UBA5917, assembly GCF_002432345.1. Lineage (GTDB taxonomy): Bacteria > Bacteroidota > Bacteroidia > Sphingobacteriales > Sphingobacteriaceae > Pedobacter. The sequence goes on along the minus strand of NZ_DJDT01000238.1, from coordinate 2,520 downwards.
AGGTAACCATCGGTGTGGAACGGAAAATAATGCTGTCGAAAAAATATGGACTCGAATAGTATGCGCCAAGGATATGCCAGGCATCATGAAAAATAGGGGATAACTGGTAGAGATCGCCAATCATCAAAACCTGAACGCCCCCGAACGGACGGTTTGATCCTTTAACGCGTTTTAAAGTGCGATCGATAAAATCAATTATATCAACGCGAACCATACTGATCTCATCGATGATCAAGAGATCGAGACAACGCAATAACCTTGTTTTTTCGTCTGAATACTTGAAATTGGTTTCTGCACTTTCATCAACAACAGGAACCAGTGGGCCAAACGGAATCTGGAAAAAGGAGTGAAGGGTTACACCGCCGGCATTTATTGCCGCAACAGCAGTAGGTGCTACAACTGCAAAATTCTTTTTAGTGGTATCCCTGATCTTGCGCAGCAGGGTTGTTTTTCCTGTTCCTGCTTTACCGGTTAAAAAAACCGGCTGATTGGTTGTGGCTAAAAAATCTAAAAGAAGTTGGTTATCCGGATCGGGCGTATTCATATCAGTTACAAAAATAACCTATTCAGTATTGATTTCAGGACAGGGGAATAAGCGTTTTATCCACATTTTGAAAAGGAAGGCAGCTGATGTTCAAAATAAAAAATAAGATTAAGCGGTTGAAAATGAGTTTATATTCTGTTTTTAGTTAAAAAATGCCAAAAACATTTTCGAAAATTCAATTCAAATTTGTAACATTGCACTCGCAAAAAAGGAATGCCTTTTTTCCGGGCCTATAGCTCAGCTGGTTAGAGTAGAAGACTCATAATCTTTTGGTCCCTGGTTCGAGCCCAGGTGGGCCCACTGACAATTAAGCACTTAGATGAAAATCTAGGTGCTTTTTTGGTTTTGGTACGAAATAGGTACGAGAAAATTAGCTGCGAGCGTTCTTGATTAATTTATTTCGAGTTTGTTAATTTTATTTGGAAGTTTAAATTCTATCCTTAACTGGGGATTTTGCTAAAAGTGTGCAGTGATTCTCATTCCAAACTAAACACCCCGTTTTTTACCATTTGGTCTTGATGATATCCTAAAGACTGACCCAAATATATCCAATCCGTACAAATCTGACCTGGTCATTTTTAAAACAGTATTTAAAGGACTCACATTTCTGAAGGAGACGAGATCATTACCTCCGGAATGGAATACATTACCAACTTGATAAGTATATTATAACACGGCTGACTTTTGTAACACGGCTATTTTTTGACTGTCCATATTATAGTAACAATAAGGTTGCTATTAAACTTTTAATAATGGACAAATTAAAAAACAAAGTTGCCGTGATCACAGGCGGTAGCAGCGGAATCGGTTTAGCGACAGCAAAAGAATTTATTGCAAACGGTGCAAAGGTTGTCATTTTCGGGCGCAACAGGCAGTTACTAAACGAAGCGACACAAGAATTAGGTTCTATGAGTTACGCAGTCCAGGGCGATGTGAATAATCTTTCCGATTTAGAAAAATTATATAGCAAAACAAAATCAAAATTTGGCGGAATAGATATTGTCTTCGTAAATGTGGGACAGGGAAAACTGGCCCCGATTGCCGAAACATCAGAGCGTTTTTTTGACGAGATGATCAGTGTCAACCTGAAAGGGGCGTATTTCTCCCTGCAAAAGGCCATTGCACACCTGAACCCGAAAGCTTCTGTCATTATCACCACCTCCTGGTTAAATGAAATCGGTTTTGGCGGCAGCAGTTTATTGAGTGCGAGTAAGGCAGCACTCCGTTCGGTTGTACGCGTTGCAGGTGCCGAACTTGCTGCACAGGGCATAAGGGTAAATGCGGTAAGCCCGGGACCGATAGGAACACCTTTTTGGGGTAAAATCGGATTGCCAGAAGATGTTCTACAAGGTGCTGCAGAAGCAATAACAAATCAGACAGCACTAAAGCGGTTTGGACAACCCGAAGAAGTGGCAAAAGCAGTATTATTCCTTGCCTGCGATGATTCATCGTATATTACAGGACATGAAATAGCTGTAGATGGTGGTATAAACCAAATTTAACCTATAAATTAGGCCAACAGTAAACTTTACAGTTTGCAGTTGGCTTCCCCAGATTATGGAAAATCCCTTTCAAACCAATTATGCTGACCAGGTGGATACGGACTTGGTAAAACTGGCGGTTAGTGGCGATAAAAAAGCATTACAGCATCTGATCACCAGGCACCAGGTATTCATTTATAATCTTGCCCTGAAAATGACAAAAAGTGTTGAAGATGCGGAAGACTTAACACAGGAGGTATTTATCAAGGCCGTTACGGCCCTGGCAAAATTTGAGGGCAAGAGTAAATTCAGGACCTGGCTGTACCGGATTACCGTAAACCATTTTCTGAATACCAAAAAAAGCAGGGCCAGATTCCAGACAATAGACTTTGAAACCTACTTCGATTCAATTGATAAAATCCCCAACCACATCCTGACAACGGATGAGCAGAACGATCTTGCAGGCTCAATAGAGGAAATCAGGATAAACTGCAC